>JBGSKT010000229.1:0-4163 GCA_041741075.1 Lysobacterales bacterium | reverse complement strand
GCACGGCGTCGGCCGCGCCCACCTGCGCCAGCACGATCGCCGGTGTCGCCTGGGCCAGTGCCTCCAGCACCACATTGCCGTAGTTTTCGGTATAAGAAACCATCACTACAGCCAGAGCGCCAGCCAGCCATGCCTGCTTGGCTTCGCCATGGACCGGCCCGACAAACTCCACGCGCCCGGCGACGCCGCGATCCTGCGCCAGTTTCCGCAGGCTGGGCAGCAGTCCCTCGTCATCGCCACCGGCGACTACCAGATGCAGGTCGGGCACTTCCGCCATCGCGTCGATCGCGCGCTCGATGCGTTTTTTCCAACTGATCCGACCGAGCATCAATACATAGGGCGGGCGGGCGGCCAGCGCGGGCGGCGCGCCCGCCGGCAGATCGACGCCATTGGGGATCACCGCCAGTCGCGCCGGGGTGTCGAATCCGTACTCGTCGAACGCCGCCAGTTCCACCGCCGAAGTCAGATGAACGGCCGCGGCCGTGGCCAGGCTGCGGCGCTCGAACAGTTCGATCCAGGCGGTCTTCAGCCAGCGGCTGCGCGCGCGGATCAATTCCCGCACCAGCATGCCGCGCGGCGACAGCACGAACGGAACACCGGCCGCCCGCGCCGAGCGCGCCGCGACCAGGGTCGGCCACAGGAACACCGAATGCAGATGCAGCAGATCGTAATCGGCGGCATGCCGGCGCAGCCAGACCCGCATCGGTGGCGACCAGTACAAACGCCGCAGCCATCGACTCGGGAAGTAATGCACGCCCACCCCATCCAGATCGACCCTGCGGCCGAGCGCCACCGCGCTGTCGCCCGGACCATCGACATTGGTGGTCGCCACATCGACCTGGTGCCCGGCCCGCACCAGGGCCGCGCACAGCCGATGCACCGACACGATCGGCCCGCCATAGCGTGTCGCCGGCAGATAGCTCGGCACCACGTGCAGCACCTTCATCCATGCACTCCGGTCAAGCCAAACGTAGGGTGGATAAGCGCAGCGGTTTTCAACGGCAGAGCCGGTCATCCACCGTGTGAAGTAGGGTGGATAAGCGCAGCGGTTTTCAACGGCAGAGCCGGTCATCCACCACGCACCGCAGCGTGGGCGTCTCGACCTGGCGTTGGCGTTGGCAGTCGCGACGTGCCGTCGCTCCCACAATGGTGGATGACCGGCTCTGCCGTTGAAAACCGCTGCGCTTATCCACCCTACTTCTTATCCACCCTACTCATGGTAAAGGGCGGCCACCGCCGCAATCGTGCGCGCTACGTCGAACGCCTCGATGTGACGCTGCATCTGATCGGCGCCGGGTGGATCGGCAAGCACGGCGGCCAGGGCCGCGACCAGGGCGTCGATATCGCCAACCGGGTAACACAGATCGGGGCGCAGCGATTGCACCAGGTCTTCGGCGCAGCCGCAGGCATCGCTAACGACGCAGGGCAGGCCGCTCGCCATCGCTTCGTTCACCACCAGGCCCCAGGTCTCCTTGGCATCGCTGGGCAGGACCAGGGCATCGGCCGCGGCATAAGCGCCCGCGATCTCGCTCTGATTGAGAAAGCCGGCAAAGCTGGCCGTGGGCCCGGTCAACTTCGCCGCATCGAGCCGCAGTCCGGCGTCGCGGTCGAACACGACGGTGCTGCCTTCGCGCAACAACGGCCCCAGTTCGCCGCTGCCGATCCACAGAATGTGCAGGCGCCGTGATGGTCGTTGCCGCTGCAGGCGACGCACCGCTTCGAGCAGATCGAGCGGCCGTTTTTTCGGGATGAACTTGCCCACCGACAGGAAGCAGAACGCATCCGCGGGAATACTCCACCCGGCGCGCAGGTCGGCGCGTTTCGAGCGGGCCACGGCGGCCTGTGCGGCAAACCGCGCGTTGTCGACGCAGTACGGCGCCGAGTGCATCCGGTCGGCACGATAACCGAGCCGCAAGTAGAACGCCCGATTGGCCGAGCCGATGGTCAGGAAACGGTCGACCCGGTCGAGCAGACGACGCAGTAGCAACCATTTCAGCGATTGCTTCAGGCCACCACGATTGCTGCGCAAATTGGATTCCCCGCGCAACCACACTGCAATACCGTGGCGTCTGGCCTCCCGCACCGCCTGCCAGTAGGCCAGCACCTGCCAGCCATTGATCCACAGCACGGTCACGCCCTCGGCGCGCAGCCGGGCGCCGAAACCCGGTTTCAGCCGCAGCCAGGTGAAGCGGTCCTGGTGCTGGCCGGTATGCGCGTCGATGAACTCGTGCGGGTAACCGGACAGCAGATCGATATCCCAGGCCAAGGCACGGCCGAAGCCCGGATCGAATCGAGCGCGCAAGCCCTGATCGCTCAGGTAATAGACCTTGAACGGCACATCGCCACGCGCCGCAAGGCCGCGCCAGATCGGCACCTGGTACTGGATCGGATGGGTGGTCAGGATGGCGAGCATGTTGGGCCTAGGCGCTCCTGCGCCGGCTTTCCCGAGCGGCCTCGGCAGCGGCCACATCGCGCTTGGCCAGGCCCGGCAAGGCGAGCAGAAATCCCAGGGTCCAGCCCAGGGTAAGCAGGACAAACAAATCACCGAACGCTTGAGTGGCGACCGAGAATGCCGCCGCGTTGGCGATGAGAAAGGCAACCAGTCCATAGCCGAAGCGCGCGTACCGGGGCGAGACCAGGGCCAGATAGGCCAGCACCCGCCAGATATAGCGGGCCAGGGCCAACATCAACCAGGCCACCAGAATCAGCCCGGGCACGCCGAGCTCCAGGGTCAGCTTGCCCAGCCCGCCTTCGGCCGCGCCGCGATCTATGATGTCCTCGGCGACGAAATGCTGGGTGCCCTGGCTGCCGCTGCCCAGTCCGGCACCCAACCAGCCATAGGAATTGACCGCCCAGGAAATGGGTGCGATACCCAGCTCGGAAAAGCGATCGGGAATGTCCCCGATCACCGACTGGGTGCGGATCGCGTAGGCCTGATAGAGCGAATCCGACCCGATACTGATGCGCTGGGTGCCGAAGTCGTGGTCGCCGGGATCGGGCCCGGCCAGCCCGACGACGAACACATAGGCCAGAATCCCGGACAGACCGATGAACCCGGCAATCTTGGTGGCGCCGCGCTGGAACCAGGCCAGCAGCACAAAATAACTACTGATGAAGATGATGATCTGCACCAGCATTTTGCGCCGGCCGGTAAGGGTGCCGAGCGCGATCAACAACGCGATCAGGGCCAGGGCGATCAGCAGGCGCGACAGCGAGCGACGCTGCCCGAACAGCAGCAAAAACACGAAGCAGGCGATCGTCGCGGTATGCCAGGCGGCGATCTCCGAAGCGCGATAAAACCCGGAAAATGCCTTCAGCGCCAGGCTTACGTCGTAGATGATGATGCCCTCGCCGACCTCACCGAGTGCCTGCCATTCAAAGCCGATGTACTCAAGGTAGACGCCGGACAGAGACAGAGTCGCGAGCAGCACATACCACCACATCCAGCGCGTCACCCCACGCACATCGAAACGCATCGCATATTGGTAGGCGAACACGATTGCCGGTAGCGGCGCAAGATAGAACAACATTCCGATCGCGGTCATCGGCAGGCTGGCGAAACGGGCGAGACTGTGCCCGGCCTGCAACACCACCAGAATCAGGTACAGAGTGAACGGCGTGCCGATCTGCTGGCGCCAGCCGCGGATCGAATTCGCCGACAAGGGTACGCGGGTCAGCAGCGCACCGATCCAGGCCGCACCGAACACCACCCCGACCATCACCACGAAATACACCGGTTGCCCGGGCGTGATCTTGCGCATCGGATCCTGCAGGATCGCGATCAGCGTACACAGCATCAACCCGTGACGCCACGACCCAACCGCCAGCACGGCCGCGAAGAACAGCAGAACAAAGGCCAGTTCAGGCATGGGTTTATTCAGTTAGCAAGTAGCAGGCAAGTAGCCCGGATGAAGCGCAGCGGCTTTCAACAGCGAAGCTGGTCAATCCAGGAAAGAAGCGCGTAGGCTGGCGGTGAACGCAGCGAATCCCAGCGTTTACCGGTGCAGCATCGACGCTGGGGTTCGCTGTGCTCACCCCAGCCGACGGTCCTGGTCAATCCGGGACCTGATTAGCCCCGAATCTCAGCCAGGGAACCCAAGGACCGTTCGTGCTGAGCGTAGCTCGCGTAGCGGGCGAAGTCGAAGCACCCCTCGGGACCCTTC
>JBGSKT010000228.1:0-4032 GCA_041741075.1 Lysobacterales bacterium | reverse complement strand
CGCCGCCCGCGATCCGCGCTTGCGGGTCGTGCATCAGGCAAACACAGGGCTCACTCGCGCCTTGATCCACGGCTGCGAATTGGCACGGGGCGAGTTCATTGCCCGTCAGGATGCTGGGGATGTCTCGCTGCCGGGGCGGCTGGCGCAACAGCTTGCATTCATCCGTTCGCGGCCGGACGCGCCAATGGTCGCTTGCGGGGTCGAGGTGTGTGGACCGCATGGCGAGTTCCTGCAAACGACGATCTGCGCGGGGGAGGATTTGCAGCGCGGCCTCGCGCAAACCGAAATTTCGCGACTGCACGGTCCGCCGCACCACGGTTCGACCCTGTTTCGCCACGACGCCTATGTTCGGGCCGATGGCTACCGGGCGGCTTTTCGAGTTGCCCAGGATCTGGATTTATGGCTGCGCCTGAGCGAGCAGGGGCCGTGTCTCGGCATGCCGGAAGTTCTCTATCGAGCCAGGCTGCAGTTGGGCAGCATCAGCAGTCGCCGCAGAGCAGAGCAATTTCGTATGGCCGAGCTCGCGCTCGCCTGTCGGCGCCTGCGGCATCGTGGCGACGACGATCGGCCATTGCTCGTGCAGCCTCTCCCACCGCGCCGGAAAGCTGCGCCACCCGGCAGAACAGAACGCGCTCGCTTTCACTATTTCGTCGCCCGCTGTCTCGCCGCCCACGATGCAGACGCGGCGCGGGCCTACTACCGCCGGACCTTGCGCGACAATCCGCTGCATGTGAAAGCGCTTCTGCACCTCGCGCTCGGTTAGATGAAAGCGCTGAATTTCGACCCGGATTGGCCCGATGACGTACAGGCGCTGTACCGCCATGACCTTCAGGAAATGTGGGATCGGCGCATTGCCCCGCAGCTGCGTAGCCCGGGGGATTCGGTAGGTTCGGGTTCGGGATTCACTCCACCATCCCGGATTGCGCTGCGCTCCATCCGGAATACTTCTGACTGTCGTGCGTTAAGGAACATCCAATAGATGAAAGCGCCGATATTCGATCCGGATTGGCCCGATGACGTGCAGGCGCTGTACCGCCATGACCTGCAGGAAATCTGGGATCGGCGCATTGCCCCGCAAATCTGGAATCAGTACCACAACCAGCTCGAACTTTATCTTGGCATCGCGGGTGAAAAGCCGCTGCGCGTGCTCGATGTCGGCTGCGCCCAAGGCACCTTGGCGCTGTTGCTGGCGGAACGCGGTCACCGGGTCACCGCGGTGGATATCCGGCCGCAGTTCCTGGACTACGCCAAGTCGCGCCACAGCCATGGCGAAGTACGGTTTCTGGTCGCCAACGTGCTGGAAGACGAACTCGACGGCGAGTACGACTTGATTTTCGCGAACCAGATCATCGAGCACCTGGTGTATCCCGCCCTGCTGTTGCGGCGGCTCATGCAAGGACTGGCCCCGGGCGGGCGCCTGGTCGTCACCACCCCCAACGGTGCGTATGTGAAGAACCCGCTGCCAAGCTACGCCGAGCTCGGCGACCCGCGCGATTGGGAACATCGGCAGTTCACCGCGGACGGCGATGGCCATTTCTTTGCGTATCGGGCCGATGAACTGCTCCAGCTTTTCCGTGGCGCCGGTTACCAGCAGGTCGCGACGCACTATTTTGAAACGCCGATGATCAATGGCCATATGAAACTGCGCTACCTGCATCGCTTTACCCCGGTGCGGGTGCTGCGTTTGCTCGATCGAATGGTTCTGTCGCTCCCAGGCATCGACCGGCTGGCCTCCCACCAATTGTTGGCGACCGGGCTGCGCCCGCGGGCGAGCTGATGCTGTCCTGGATCGAACGCCGTGTGGGTGAGCGCCTCGCCGCCTGGCGTGACCGCCTGATCGCCATGCGATTGCGTCTGCGCGGTGCCAGCCTGGCGGCGCGGGTACGGGTCGGACCCCGCTGCGTGGTCAAGCGGCCCTGGTGCCTCGCTGTGGGGGCGCGCAGCCAGTTCGAACATCAGGTCCACATCAAGGCGACTGCCGATGCCGCACGCATCCAGATCGGGTCTGATGTATTTGTCGGTTACAACAGCGAATTCGACATATCCGCGAGCCTGAGCATCGGGGATGGCGCGCTGATCGCGCCTGGCTGTTTCATCACCGACCACGAACATCGGCACTTTGCGGACCGACCGATTGCTGCTCAGGGTTGCGATGTCAAGGCGGTGCGCATCGAGGAAGACGCCTGGCTTGGCGCCAATTCGGTGCTATTGGCGGGGGTGACGATTGGTCGAGGCGCGATCGTTGGCGCGGGAGCCGTGGTAACTCGGGATGTCGCTCCAATGAGCATCGTGGCCGGGGTGCCGGCGCGGCCGATCGCGACCAGACGACTGCAGTCATGAGCGAAGACCGGGTGGTTACGCAGCTGCGCTCGAACCCGCGCACCTGGGTGGTAACCGGTGCGGCGGGGTTCATCGGCAGTCATCTGGTCGAGGCCTTGTTGGCGCTGGACCAGCGTGTACACGGGCTGGACGATTTTTCCAGCGGCCATTGCCACAATCTTGAACAGATACGGGCCGGTGTGCGCGCTGAGCAGTGGGAGAGATTTCGCTTCACGCAGGGCGATGTCCGCAACTTCGACGATTGTCTTTTGGTATGTGCCGGGGCCGATCGTGTACTTCACCATGCCGCGCTTTGCTCGGTACCCGGTTCGATCGCCGATCCCTTGTTGGCGCACGCCAGCAACGGCACGGGATTCGTAAATATGCTGGTGGCCGCGCGCGCCGCCGGCGTCGCGCGGATGGTGTTCGCCACGTCGAGTGCGGTCTACGGCGATAACCCGGCTTTGCCGCTGGTCGAGACCGCGAAGACCGGCCCACTCTCGCCCTACGCAGCCAGCAAGTTGCTGGACGAGGTTTACGCAGAAGTGTTTTCCCGTTGTTATGGGATCGAGACGATGGGACTGCGCTACTTCAACGTTTTCGGGCGGCGCCAGGATCCACAAGGCGCCTACGCGGCGGTGATTCCGCGCTGGATTACCGGCATGATCCGGGGCCAGTCCTTGCACATCAATGGCGATGGCGAAACGACCAGGGATTTCTGCCACGTTGGCAACGTAGTGCAGGCAAATCTGCTGGCCGCGACGACCGACACACCGGCTGCGTTGAATCAGGTCTATAACATCGCTACCGGCGCCCAGGTCACACTCAACCAACTGTACGCTCGGATACGCGAGCAGGTTGCGTCCCGACTTCCGGAAGCGCGTCGGGCGGTGCCCGAATATTTGCCGTTTCGCCCCGGCGATGTGCGGCATTCCTGGGCCGATGTCGACAAGGCGAAGCGACTGCTTGGCTATCGGCCAGCGCAAGACCTGACCGATGGACTGGACGAACTTGTCGGCTGGTACTTCAACACACTGGGTCGGTGCGGGCATGACGGCGCAAGCTGAGTCACGGCTGAGCATCGCCATTCCGAGCTACCGCCGGGAGCAGGTGCTGATCGATACGCTCGAATTGCTGTTGGCGCTGCCCGAGCCTGCCGACGAGATTCTGCTGATCGATCAGACCGAGCAGCACCAGCCAGCAACCGAGGCGCGGCTGGCGGCCTTGCAGGAGAGTGGCGCGATTCGCTGGATCCGCCAGCAACCGCCCTCGATTCCGATGGCGATGAACCGCGGGCTGGTCGAGGCGTGCGGCGATCTGGTGCTGTTTCTGGACGACGATGTGCGCCCGGAGCAGGATCTGGTTTCGGCGCATCGGCGTGCGCATACGCACTACCCGGACGCGCTGATTGCGGGTCGGGTGATCCAGCCCTGGGAAGAGGGGGTGGATTTTTCCGCTGTGGAAGCATTCTGCTTTGCCGGTGAGAGGGCGTTCTGGATCGGCGAGTTCATGGGTGGAAACTTCTCGGTGCGCCGCGAACGCGCCCTGGAGCTGGGTGGTTTCGACCAGAACTTCGTGCGGGTGGCGTATCGCTTCGAAGCCGAATTCGCGCACCGATTTCTCGCCGCGGGCGGCAGGATACGGTTCGAGCCCGCGGCCAGCCTGCACCATCTGCACGTGGCGGCCGGCGGTACCCGCAGCTTTGGCGAACAC
>JBGSKT010000227.1:0-20132 GCA_041741075.1 Lysobacterales bacterium | reverse complement strand
CGTCTTGGCCCACGGTCGCATCCAGCACCCGGTTGGCGAACGGCGCATCCACGGCAGCCTCCGCGTCCGACCAGCGCCGCTCGACCAGGGTCAGCGCCGACCAGGCGCCCAGTTCGACTTCAAATCGCGCATGCCCGATCCAGTCGGCGCCGCAGGCCTGGTCGATCCACAACACGTGCAGAGGCTCGACGATGTGCGCGCCTGCCGCAACCCGGATCAGCGCCCCTTGCCCGGCCAGGGCCAGATTGGCCGCGACGAAGGCATTGGCCGCCAAGCTGCGCTCCGACGCCGAATCGGCGTCGCGCAATCCGGGGATGACGATCAAGCCTGCCGGCAGCCGGTCCAGAGCGGAAAACCCGGCCTGAAACTCGCCATTGACGAAGACCAGTCGCGGCCAGACTGCGCTGATGCGCTCAAACAGCGCAGCCGACACTGCCGCCCGGTCGGCCGCCACGCAATCGGCAGCACTGAAACGCCGCGCCTGCAAGGAGCGCAGCGGTGAATAGCGCCAGGCTTCGTCGCGCGGACCGGGCAGAGCCAGGGCGCGCAGGCGCTGCTGTCCGGCGCGGCGCAGCGGCAACAGCGCATCCTCTGGCAACGGTGCCGCGAGCAAGGTGTCGAGCAGGTTCATGCCGCGAATACCCGCTGTTCCTCGCGGCGGCGATCCTTCAGCCAGGCATAGCCCTGTTCTTCCAGCTTGAGCGCGAGATCCTTGTCGCCACTGGCCACGATCCGGCCTTCGTCGAGCACATGTACGAAATCCGGCACGATGTAGTCGAGCAGGCGTTGGTAGTGGGTGATCACCAGGAAGCTGCGCTGCGGGCTGCGCAGGGCATTGACGCCGTCGGCGACCAGCCGCAGGGCATCAATGTCCAGACCCGAATCGGTTTCGTCGAGCACCGCCAGCGCGGGTTCGAGCAGGGCCATCTGGAATATTTCGTTGCGCTTCTTTTCGCCACCGGAGAAGCCCTCGTTGACCGCGCGGTTGAGCAGGTCTTCCTTGAGGTGCAGGACTTTCAGTTTCTCGCGCACACGCTTCAGGAAATGGAGTGCGTCGAGTTCGGGCTCGCCGCGCGCACGGCGCTGAGCGTTGTAGGCGGCGCGCAGGAAATAGGTGTTGTTCACGCCGGGAATCTCGACCGGATACTGAAAGGCCAGAAACACCCCGGCCGCGGCCCGCGCCTCGGGCGCCAGCGCGAGCAGGTCGCTGCCGTTGAACTCGATCGATCCTTCGGTGACCTGATAACCGGCGCGTCCGGCCAGCGCGTAACCGAGCGTGGATTTTCCGGCCCCGTTCGGACCCATCAGCGCGTGTACCTCGCCCGCCTTCAGTTCCAGCGTGAGGCCCTTGAGGATTTCCTTGCCAGCGACGCTGACGTGCAGATTGTCAATCTTGAGCATGTGGTTTTTCCGCAGTGGATGTTGGATGGGCCGGCCCGGCGAGTCCGGCACGCTCGAATTCTTCGACATCGGCCAGGTCTTTGAGGCGCCCAGTGGCGCGCTTGTTGGTCAACAGATCGGGCAGCGATAGGAACGGCACCTGCATACCGCCCAGGGCAATCATGATGCGTCTGGCGAAGCACGGCTCGAACTCGCAGCCGGAGATGGAGGTCAGCAGATCGATCCGCTGCGGCGGCCGCCCGAACATGAAAACCTGGTTCGGGGTCATGAAATCCGCGGGCTTCAGTCCGGCTTCGTGAAAGCCAAAGTCGGCGATCACCGCGGCGACCCGGCCCGCATTGCCGGCGTCGGTGGCAATCCAGAAATCGATATCCCCGGTCATCCGGACATAGCCATGGGCAACCACCGCCAGACCACCGACCACCAGATAGCGGACTTCAGCCGATTCGAGCAACGCTAAAAACTCTCGCCAATCCTTGCTCAGTTGCATCGGGGTTCTCCAGCAAGCCATGTCGCAATTCGAGCCAGGCCGCCAGTCGTTGCGCGGGACTGTGCTGCCGATATTCCTCGACCATCGAGGGTTCTTCACCCAGGGTGAAGCGGCGCAGTTCGATGACCTTCTCAACCTGTTCGCTCATTGCCGCCCTCCTTTTGTTGTGTGGCGCCGGCCCGCGCATCGGCTTCGCTTGACGAACCGGCCCGGTTGCCTTCGATCAACGCCTTCGCAAGCAACCGTCCAAGGTGCAGTGCATCCGGCCCGGCCCTCCGTGGCCGGGCGTTCGCTGGCGCGGCATGCGATTCAACGCATGCCGCGAAAGCTCAAGCAACAACTACGCAAGTAACCGTCCCTGGTGCAGGGCATCCGGCCCGGCCATCCTGGCCGGTCGTTCGCTGGCGCGGCATGCGATTCAACGCATGCCGCGAAAGCCCCAGCTCACCCAATCGCTCCTTCCAGCGACACTTCCAACAGTTTGCGCGCCTCGACCGCGATCTCCATCGGCAGTTCGCGGAACACCTGGCGGCAAAAGCCATCGACGATCATCGACACCGCGTCCTCGGCGCTGATACCGCGCGACAGGCAGTAAAACAACTGGTCTTCGGAAATCTTGGTGGTGGTCGCCTCGTGCTCGACCACCGCGGCCGGATTCTTTACTTCGATAGTCGGAAAGGTATGCGCACCGCAGTGCTTGCCGATCAGCAGCGAATCGCACTGGGTGTGGTTGCGCGCGCCTTCGGCGCCTTTCTCCACCCGCACCAGTCCGCGATAGCTGTTCTGGCCGTGGCCAGCGGAGATGCCCTTGGAGATGATCTTGGACTTGGTGTTGCGGCCGATGTGGATCATCTTGGTGCCGGTATCGGCCTGCTGGCGATGGTGGGTCAGCGCCACCGAATGGAACTCGCCGACCGAATCGTCGCCGCGCAGGATGCAGCTCGGGTATTTCCAGGTGATCGCCGAACCGGTCTCGACCTGGGTCCAGCTGATCCTGGCGCCCCGTCCACGGCAGTCGCCGCGCTTGGTGACGAAGTTGTAGATGCCACCGACGCCGTTCTCATCACCCGGGTACCAGTTCTGCACGGTCGAATACTTGATGCTGGCGCGATCCAGTGCGACCAGTTCGACCACCGCCGCGTGCAACTGGTTCTCGTCGCGCATCGGCGCGGTGCAACCCTCCAGATAGCTGACCGTGGCCTCGTCCTCGGCGATGATCAGGGTGCGCTCGAACTGGCCGGTATCGCGGGCGTTGATGCGGAAGTAGGTGCTCAGCTCCATCGGGCAGCGCACCCCCTTGGGGATGAACACGAAGCTGCCATCGGAGAACACCGCCGAATTGAGCGCGGCAAAATAATTGTCGGCGACCGGCACCACCGAACCCAGATACTGGCGGATCAGGTCGGGGTGCTCCTGCACCGCCTCGGACAGCGAGCAGAAAATCACCCCAACCGCGGCCAGCTCTTTCTTGAACGTGGTGCCAACCGAAACCGAATCGAATACCGCATCGACCGCGACCCCGGCCAGGCGCGCCCGCTCGTGCAGCGGTACGCCGAGTTTTTCATAGGTTTCAAGCAGCTTCGGATCGACCTCGTCCAGCGACTGATATTTCTTTTTGGGCGCGGCGTAGTAGCTGATCGCCTGAAAGTCGATCGGTGCGATGCAGAGCTTGGCCCAGTGCGGCGGCGTCATGGTCAGCCAGTGGCGGTAGGCGGCCAGGCGCCAATCGGTCATCCATTCGGGCTCGTGCTTGCGCGCCGAGATCATCCGCACGGTCGCCTCGGACAGTCCGACCGGGGCCACATCGGTGGCGATGTCGGTTACAAACCCGGCCTCGTACTTGCGACTGCTGAGCAGGCGTTCGACCTCGCTTGGTGCAGCGGACATGGCAAATCCTCAGGCGATGGTCAGGGGAATGACACGGGGTCGGCCGCGCCCGGAATACACCGGTGCCGGCAGCCGCATGTCGGCCAGGCTCACTTCAGCCAGCGAGGCCGCGATCAAGCGACTGATCCGCTGCCAGTTGTGCTGCACCTGGCAATGCACTTCATGGTCGCAGGCACCCTTGCTGGCGCTGCACTCGGTCATGCCCATCGGGCCTTCCAGCGCCACCACGATGTCCAGCACACTGATCGCGGCCGGCATCCGCGCCAATCGGTAACCACCCTTGCTGCCGCGCCGCGACTCAACCAGCCCGGCCGCCGCCAACAACTTCAGCAACTTGCTCACCGTCGGCAGCTCCAGATGCGCCAGAACTGCCAGTTCCGAGGCCGGCAGCAGGGCCCGCTCACGACCGGCAAGGCAGGTCATCAGCACAGTGGCGTAATCGGTGAGTTTGCCGATGCGCAGCATGATCCGGGCCCGATCCAAATAAACAGTACCGAAACAGTACCAGATAACCGCCGGATTCCATAATCCGTGCCGGAGCACGCCCAGCGCCAGCCCCACCGGACCGAACCTGATGGATGCAAGGGCACGGTACGATAACGCCGGTCCGGCTGCGGCGCGGGAAAGTATGGAACCGTGCGCGTGTCGTGCACGGCGCGTGACAGGTGCAGTGGTTGTGCAAGCAGCAGCAACTACGGGAAGAGAAAACAACGATGGACCAGGCCACCCACAACAAGATCGTCTCGTTCATCTGGGGCATCGCCGATGATGTGCTGCGCGATCTGTTCAAGCGCGGCAAGTACCCTGATGTGATCCTGCCGATGTGCGTCATCCGGCGCATGGCTGCCGTGTTGGAACCCAACAAGCCAAAGGTGCTGGCGACCAAACAGATGCTCGATGCGGCCGGCATCACCGAGCAGCGGTCCGCGCTATGCGCTGCGGCTGGGCAGGCGTTCTACAACACCTCCAGGTTCACCCTGCGCGATCTCACGTCGCGCGGCAGCCAGCAGCAACTGCTGGCCGACTTCGAGGACTACCTCAACGGCTTCTCGCCCAACGTCCAGGACATCCTCGACAACTTCAAGTTTCGCAACCAGCTACAGACCTTGTCCAAGGCCGACGCCATCGGCACCTTGATCAACAAGTTTCTCGATCCCGACATCGACCTTTCTCCCGCCGGCATCGACAACCACGCGATGGGCACGGTGTTCGAAGAACTGGTCCGCAAGTTCAACGAGGACAACAACGAGGAAGCCGGCGAACACTGGACCCCGCGCGACGCCGTGCGACTGATGGCCAACCTGGTGTTTTTGCCGATTGCCGATCAACTGAAGTCCGGCACCTATCTGCTGTACGACTGCGCCTGCGGTACTGGCGGCATGCTCACCGTCGCCGAAGAAACCCTCGACCGCATCGCCGCTGCGCGCGGTTTGCAGATCGACAGCCATCTCTACGGCCAGGAAATCAACCCCGAGACCTACGCCGTGTGCAAGGCCGACATGCTGCTCAAGGGCGAGGGCGGGAACGCTGACCACGTCGTCGGCGGCGCCGAGTGGTCCACGCTTGCGCACGATGCCTTCCCGGCGCAAGAGTTCGACTTCATGCTCGCCAATCCGCCCTATGGCAAGAGCTGGAAGAAAGACCTCGAAGCCATGGGTGGCAAGGACGGCATGCGCGATCTGCGCTTCAGGGTGATGCATGAAGGCGAGGAACTTTCGCTGGTGACCCGCTCCAGCGATGGCCAGATGCTGTTTCTCGCCAATATGGCGTCGAAGATGAATGCGAAGTCCGCGCTTGGCAGCCGCATCGTCGAAGTACACAACGGCAGCTCGCTGTTTACCGGCGACGCCGGGCAGGGCGAGAGCAACATCCGCCGCTGGCTGATCGAGAACGACTGGCTCGAAGCCATCGTCGCGCTACCGCTCAATTTGTTCTACAACACCGGCATTGCCACCTACATCTGGGTACTGTCGAACCGCAAGCCCGCGCACCGCAAAGGGCAGGTGCAACTGATCGACGCCAGTCAGTGGTTCAAGCCGTTGCGCAAGAACCTTGGCAAGAAAAACTGCGAACTTTCGCCGGACGACATCGCGCACATCAGCCAGACCTTTCTGGATTTCAAGGAAACGCCCGAGGCAAAAATATTCCCCAACGCTGCCTTCGGCTACTGGAAGGTCACCGTCGAGCGCCCGCTGCGCCTGCACAGCCAGCTCACGCACAAGGCGATCGAGTCGTTGCGCTTTGCCTCGGGCGACGAGGACATCCGCAGCGTCCTGTACGAGGCGTTTGGCGACGCGCTGTTCACGGCCTTTGCCCAGATCGCGCCCGCGCTGGCGCAGCGGCTGGCCGACTGGGGCGGTGACGAGGATGAAGGCGACGACGAGGAAGCCGGCAGCAAGAAAGGCGTATCCGAAAAGAAAAAAAGGAAACTGCTCGACGGCAAGACCTGGGAGCGCGACGGGCGGCTGGTGGAAACCGCTACCGCGCTGCGCCGCCGTTTGGGCGATGCGTTGTTCGAAGACCACAACGTCTTTCGCGAGCGCGTCGATGCGGCGCTCAAGCAAGAGGGCATCAAGCTCGCCGCTGCCGATCTCAAGCACATCCTCAGGGCCGCAAGCTGGCGCGTCGAGACAGCGCCGCCAGTGATTGCCAAGGTACACAAGCCCGGCAAGGCCAAGGCCGATCCGCTGCGCGGGATATTCTCGCTCCCCTCTCCCCCCGGGAGAGGGGTTGGGGGTGAGGGTACGGGCACCACTGTCGAATACGAGTCCGACGCCGACCTGCGCGACACCGAGCAAGTGCCGCTGCTCGAAGACGGCGGCATCGAAGCCTTCATCTGCCGTGAAGTGCTGCCTTACACGCCCGATGCGTGGATCAAGCAAGACGCCACCAAGATCGGCTACGAGATCAGCTTCACCCGCCACTTCTACAAACCGCAGCCGCTGCGGACGCTGGAGGAGATCAGCGCCGACATCCTCGCGATCGAGAAAGAAGCAGAGGGGCTGCTCGATGGTCTGCTGAAGGTGAGGAGCAAAACAGAATGAAGAAGCTGACGCTAAACCTCGAACATTGCTACGGCATTAGAAAACTGGAAGCAAATCTCGATTTTTCGAATGCCAAGGCAATTGCCATCTACGCCCCCAATGGGTCGATGAAGACATCTCTGGCACAAACGTTCCAGGATATCGCCGCCGGAACTGCCTCGAAGGACCGAATCTTTCCAGACCGCGTCTGTACGCGGGTTGTAACGGATGAGAACGGCGCCGACTTGCCCAAGGACAGTGTATTGGTCGTGCGGCCGTACGAGGAAACACTCGGCCACACAGAGAAGACATCCACCCTCCTGGTCAACGCGCAGTTGCGGAAAGAATACGAAGAGCTCCATGCGGATATCGATGCAGCCAAAAATGCCTTTCTGAAGGGGTTGAAGGAGCAGTCCGGATCCAAGCGAGATATGGAGAAGGAACTTTCGCAGGCGTTCGCCGCAACCGACGACAAGTTCTACGTCGCGCTGAACCGGATTAAGGACGAGGTAACCGGCTCGCCGGACGAAACTCTCAAGGATGTGCCCTACGACCTCATCTTCGACGACAAGGTCAAAGACTTCCTGGGCACCGAAGACTTCAAGACAGCGATCGACGCGTACATCAAGAAATACAACGAACTGCTGGCCGCCTCGACCTATTTCAAAAAGGGTGTTTTCAACTACTACAACGCGGCCCAAGTAGCGAAGCAGTTGGCGGACAACGGCTTTTTTGCTGCGCAGCACTCCGTGACTCTCAATGCTGGCGAGAAAAAAGAGATCACGACGCAGAAGGAATTGGAGGACCTGATTGCCAGCGAGAAGGAGGCCATCACGAACGATAAAGACCTGCGCAAGAAGTTCGCCGAGATTGAAAAGCGGATTCAGAAGAACGTAACCGTGCGCGATTTCGAGTCCTTCCTTCTGAACCACGAAGAATTGCTGGCCCGATTTGCCAACATGGCCGAATTCAAGCAGGAAGTCTTGAAAGCGTGCATAAACGCCAAAGTCGATCTGTATCGCACCCTGCGCGAGAAACACCAGGCAGCCGCAGTCCGACGCAAAGAGATTCAGGCGCAGGCAGAGAAGGAACGCACACAGTGGGAAGAGGTTATCCTAATCTTTAATAGCCGCTTTGTTGTGCCCTTCAAGCTTCAGGCGGCCAACAAGGTCGACGTGATCCTGGGTCAACAGGCGATGCTCAGCCTCGGCTTCATCTTCAGCGATGGGGCCGACCAAGCGACCGTAGACCGCACGGCGCTGTTACAGGTACTCAGCACGGGCGAAAAGAAGGCGCTGTATGTGCTGAACATTCTATTCGAGATTGAGGTCCGCAAGAAAGCCGGGCAGGAAACCTTGATTGTCGTGGACGACATCGCGGATTCCTTCGACTACAAGAACAAGTACGCAATCATCCAGTATTTGATGGATATCTCGGAGAACCCAGATTTCCGGCAGATCATCCTGACACACAACTTCGACTTCTTTCGGACTGTCGAGAGCCGCTTCGTCGGTTACAACAACTGCCTGATGGCTTCCAAGACCGACAATGGCGTCGTACTTGAAAAGGCAGCCGGCATCAAGAACGTATTCATCAATGACTGGAAGGCCGCGTTCCATTCGGACCCGAGGAAGAAGATTGCCTCGATATGCTTCATTCGCAACCTGATTGAGTACACACGTGGAGACGCTGATCCCGAGTACGTGAAATTGACCTCGCTTCTGCACTGGAAGGCCGACTCGCCGCAAATCACCGTATCGGACTTGGACGCCATCTATAACAGCCTATTTTCGACAACTGCTAGTTCACCCGATGGTACGAATACTGTTATTGCAGTCATCAACAACGAAGCAGAAGCGTGCCTAACTGCGCCGGATGGAATCAATTTCGCCAATAAGGTCGTCCTCGCCATCGCCACGCGACTGGCCGCCGAGCAGTTCATGGTGAATCAAATCAACGACGCCGCGTTCGTGGCAGGGATCGTCGCCAACCAGACGGCGAAACTGTTGAAGAAGTATCGCGACTTGTTCCCGAACGAGGTTGCGTCGCTCGGTGTTCTGCAACGGGTGGCTCTGGTGACACCCGAGAACATTCATCTCAACTCTTTTATGTATGAGCCGATCCTCGATATGTCGGACAGGCATCTCAGGAACCTCTATGTAGAGGTGAAGGATCTCCGGTACGGACATGGGGGGCGATCGTGATCGCCGACCTCAAACCGTATGCGGAGCCCAATGAGCCAGGGCTGCCGTGGCTTGGCGACATTCGCCAGTATTGGGCGAGCCAACGAGCCAAATGGCCGTTCACCAAGATGGATCGACCGGGAGCGGGGGCCGATCGAGGGGAGTTGATCGTGGATCGAGGGGGGCTTGCCGCGGATCGAGGGGAGTCGGTGCTGGATCGATGGGAGCTTCCGCCGGAGGCGCAAGCCGCCATCGCCGATCTCGGCGAGCGCCCGCGCAAGCAACGCTTGCGCGCGGTGATCGTAATGTTGTGCGGATTGCGCGACTGGACCACCCCGGCCGAGCTATCGCGCTGGTTGAACTTCCGGCCCGGCAACCTGAGCGAACGTCATCTGTCGCCAATGGTTGAAGCCGGCCAGCTCGAACGCCGCTACCCCGCCAATCTTTCTCATCCCGAACAGGCGTACCGGGCGATCACGCGACAGGACGAGCTTCGCTTCACGCCCGGTGACACACCGTGATCGCCGACCTCAAGCCGTATGCGGAATACAAAGAGTCGGGGCTGCCGTGGCTGGGGCAAGTGCCGCTGCTGGAAGACGACGGCATCGAAGCCTTCATCCGCCGTGAAGTGCTGCCTTACACGCCCGATGCGTGGATCAAGCAAGACGCCACCAAGATCGGCTACGAGATCAGCTTCACCCGCCACTTCTACAAACCGCAGCCGCTGCGCACGCTGGAAGAAATCGCCGCCGACATCCTTGCCATCGAGACGGAAGCCGAGGGGCTGCTGGATGGGTTGTTGAAGGTGGGGGACAAGGCGTGACGGAGAAGCCCAGCAGGAAAGCCAAGGCGGATCGCTCGAAGGCCATCCCAAGGCGCATGGTGTCACCGGACGAGTGTGCCTTCGACGAGGTCATCGTGCTGATCCGGGGCGCTCGGCAGCGGGCCGCGCGGGCAGTGAACACCGAACTGATCGAGCTCTACTGGCGCATCGGCGGCTATCTCCACCACAAGATCGAGTCCGACGGCTGGGCCAAGGGCACGGTCGTTCAACTGGCCGCCTACATCATGCAGCGCGAACCCGGTCTGCGCGGCTTCTCGCCGCAGAATCTTTGGCGCATGCGGCAGTTCTTCGTGGCCTACCGCGACGATCCAGAACTCTCACCGCTGGTGAGAGTTTTGCCGTGGACCCACAACCTGATCGTCCTCGGGCAGTCCAAACGCCCGGAGGAGCGCGAGTTCTACCTGCGCATGGCGGTCCAGGAGCGCTGGAGCAAGCGCGAACTCGAACGGCAGTTCCGGCTGGCTGCGTTCGAGCGTGCGGTGCTCCACCCGCCAACACTCTCACCGGCGGTGAGACTAGATCACGGCCCCGCCGCCAGCGTCTTCAAGGACGCCTACGTCGTCGAGTTCCTGAATCTGCCCAATGAACACAGCGAGGCCGACCTGCATCGCGGGCTGCTCGCGTGGCTCAAGGCGTTCTTGATCGAACTCGGTCGCGACTTCTGCTTCGTCGGTTCGGAGTACCCGGTGCAGGTCGGCGGCCGGGACTTCGCGCTCGACCTGCTGTTCTTTCACCGGGGCCTCAACTGCCTCGTTGCCGTCGAACTGAAGGTGGACCGCTTCGAGCCCGAACACTTGGGCAAACTCAACTTTTACCTCGAAGCCCTGGACCGCGACGCACGCAAGCCGCACGAGAACCCGGCCATCGGGCTGTTGTTGTGCGCGTCCAAAGACAGCGAGGTGGTGGAGTACGCGCTGAGCCGCACACTCTCGCCTGCGCTGGTGGCGCAGTACCAGACCCAATTGCCGGACAAGCGATTGCTTGCCGCCAAGCTTCACGAGTTCTACGCCCTCAATGCGCCGGAGCAGCCTATCGCCAAGCCCGGGCAGAAGGGGACCACGAAGCAGCGAGCCAGGAAGGGATCGATGAAATGAAAGCCACCGAAGCCAAGCTGCTTGCCTTCCTCCAGAAGTCACCCCAGTTCGTCATCCCGATCTACCAGCGCACCTACTCGTGGACCGACAAGCAGTGCCGCCAGTTGTGGGACGACATCCTGCGCGCCGGGGCTAGCGACACCATCGCCGTGCACTTCATCGGTTCCATCGTTTACGTCGAACAAGGGCTGTCGCAGGTCACGCACCAGGCGCCCTTGCTGGTGATCGACGGTCAGCAGCGCCTGACCACCGTGGCGCTGCTGATCGAGGCGCTGGCCCGCGCGCTGGGCGACGGCGAGCCAGTCGATGGGTTTTTGGCCGCCAAGCTGCGCCACTACTATCTAAGCAACCCGCTCGAAAGCGGCGATCGCTACTTCAAGCTGCTGCTCTCTCAGACCGACAACGCATCGCTCAAGGCGATCATCAAGCACAGCGAGCAACCGCAGGAGCCATCGCTGCGGGTGATGCAAAACTTCGACCTGTTCAACGAGCTGCTCGCCGGGCAGAAGGGCGACTTCGCCCCGGTCTGCCGCGGCCTCGCCAAACTGGTGGTCGTGGACATCGCGCTCAGCCGCGACCAGGACAACCCGCAGCTCATCTTCGAGAGCATGAACTCCACCGGCAAAGAGCTGAGCCAAGCCGACCTGATCCGCAACTACATCTTGATGGGCCTCGAGCCCGCGCTCCAGACGCGCCTCTACGAAGACTACTG
Organism: Lysobacterales bacterium; assembly: GCA_041741075.1. GTDB lineage: Bacteria > Pseudomonadota > Gammaproteobacteria > Xanthomonadales > Ahniellaceae > 0-14-3-00-62-12. The sequence continues at coordinate 8,498 of JBGSKT010000227.1, read as the reverse complement.
GCGTCCGATGGAGCTCGACTTCGGGCAGGAGGCGTACGGCACCCAGTTCGACAGCTTCATGCGCCACTACCTCACCGTGCGCACCGGCGACATCCCGCGCGAGCGCGAGGTCTACGAGACGTTCAGGGACTACTCGCGCACCACGCCCGTGCAGGGCGCGGGCATCGAGGCGCTGGTGAAGGAGATACGCGCCTTTGCCCGCTATTTCTGCGCCGTCGCGCTGGGCCGCGAGCAGGACGCTGTGCTCGGCATGGCCTTCCACGATTTGCGCGAGTTGAAGGTCGAGGTGGCGTACCCGTTCCTGCTGGAGCTGTATCACGACTACGTCAACCGCACGCTGAGCGCCACCGACTTCGCCGCTGCGGTGCGGCTGGTGGAGGCCTACGTGTTCCGCCGCGCCATTTGCGCGATCCCCACCAATTCGATGAACAAGACCTTCGCCACCTTCGGCAAGGCGCTCAAGAAGGACCGCTATCTGGAGAGCATCCAGGCGCACTTCCTGACGCTGCCCTCCTATCGCCGCTTCCCCCGCGACGAAGAGTTCCGACGCGACCTGCACACCCGCGACCTGTACAACTTCCGCAGCCGCAGCTACTGGCTGCGCCGGCTGGAGAACCACGGCCGCAAGGAGCGCGTGCCGGTGGACGAGTACACCATCGAGCACATCCTGCCGCAGAACCCCGACCTTCCGGCGGCGTGGCAGCAGGCGCTGGGATCGGAGTGGCAGCGCGTGCAGCAGCAGTGGCTGCACACGCTCGGCAACCTTACGCTCACCGGCTACAACGCCGAGTACAGCGACCACCCCTTCGCCGACAAGCGCGACATGAAGGGCGGATTCAAACAGAGCCCGCTCAAGCTCAACGCCGGACTCGGCCAGCTCGACGCCTGGAACGAAGCCGCGATTCAGGAGCGCGCGGGGCGGTTCGCCGATCAGGCGCTCACGGTGTGGACCGCGCCCAGGCTCGACGCTGCAACGCTCGCCGCCTATCGGCCGGAGAAGGCGACGGCCATCGGCGGCTACACCATCGAGGATCATCCGAACCTGCTTGCTTCGGGTTTGCGCGAAGTGTTCGAGGCCTTCCGCAAGGAGGTGCTCGTGCTCGATCCGTGTGTGAGCGAGGAGTTCTACAAGCCTTACGTGGCCTACAAGGCCGAGACCAACTTCGTGGACGTGGTGTCGCAGGCCAAGCGCATGAAGCTCACGCTCAACATGCCCTTCGCCGAGATCAACGACCCGAAGGGGCTGTGCAGGGACGTGACGAACATCGGGCACTATGCCAACGGCGACGTGGAGGTCGGCCTCAGGTCGCTCGACGAACTACCCTACGTCATGGGCCTCGTGCGCCAGTCCTACGAGCGCCAGATGGGCAACGGAGGCCAGGCATGATCGGCGACCTCAAGCCGTATGCGGAATACAAGGAGTCGGGGTTGCCGTGGCTGGGGCAGGTGCCGGGGCATTGGGGGACGCGTCCCGCCTTTGGTGCCTTCGTGCCCAACCACGACCGTAACCGCGGTATGAAGGAGAAGACCGTGCTCTCCCTCAGTTATGGGCGCATCGTCATCAAGCCCGCGGAGAAGCTCCACGGACTTGTTCCCGAGTCATTTGAGACCTACCAGATCATCAATCCAGGCGACATCGTTCTTCGTACGACGGATCTTCAGAATGACCACACCAGTCTGCGTGTCGGCATGGTGCGCGATCGCGGAATCATTACTTCTGCCTACCTGGCTCTGCGAACGAGTCCTGGAGTCACCCCGGAGTTTGGATTCCAGTTCCTCAATGTCTGGGACTCCAGCAAAGCGATCTACGGCTACGGATCAGGTCTTCGCCAGAACCTGGACTTCTCGCACTTCAAGAGAATGCCGGTCGCAGTCCCCCCGCCCGACGAGCAGGCGGCGATTGTGCTGTTTCTGGACTGGGCGAACGGGCGGCTGGAGCGGGCGATCCGAGCGAAGCGGAAGGTGATCGCGCTGCTCAACGAGCAGAAGCAGGCCATCATCCTTCGCGCCGTCACACGCGGCCTCGACCCCTCCGTGGCGCTCAAACCCTCCGGCATCCCCTGGCTTGGCGACATTCCGCAGCATTGGGAGGTGCGAAGGGCAAAACAAGTATGTACCGCAATCATCGATTGTAAGAACCGAACACCGCAGATCGTGGATGGGGGCAAGTTCGTCGTCGTTCGGACTACAAATATTCGACAGGGGCGATTCAATCTGAAGGGGTCGTATTCGACCGATCGACGCAACTATGAAATCTGGACGCAACGTGGGGCGCCGAGAGTCGGGGATGTCTTTTTCACCCGCGAGGCGCCGGTTGGTGAAGCGTGTCTGGTTCCCGAGAATGAGGATCTCTGCATGGGTCAGCGAATGATGTATTTCCGGCCCAACACTGCCGTCCTCGATTCGGAGTTCCTGCTGACCAGCATCTATGGGCCGGCGGTCCGCAGGTACATCGAGATTGAGGCTAACGGGAGCACTGTCGGTCACCTGAGACTTGGGCAGGTATCGGCGCTTCCCTTGCTATGGTGCCCAATCGAGGAACAGAAGCGCATCGTGGCTCACATAGCCAGTGAGTCCAGTCCATTGAGTGACGCTATCTCCCGCCTCGAACGCGAAATCGAACTCCTGCGCGAATACCGCACCCGCCTCGTCGCCGACGTGGTGACCGGCAAGCTCGACGTGCGCGAGGCGGCGGCGCGTCTGCCCGACGAGGCGCCGCTTGACAGCACTGAGGACGCCGCCGATCTGGGCGACGAGCTCGAGGCCGCCGAGGAGGAGGCCGTGGCATGACCACCGACATCAGCGAAAAAGGTCTCGAAACCCTGATCATGCGCCACCTGACCGGCGACGATGGTCTTGCCGTGGTGCCGGGCTTGGCGAGCGAAGACGCCCCGGTCTATGGCAGCGCTGGTTATCGCGCGGGCAGTCCAAAGGACTACGACCGCGCCCACGCGCTGGATGTGCCGCAGTTGTTCGCGTTCCTGTATGCGACGCAGCCGGTGGCATTTGCCCGGTTGGCGATCGCCGATGCCAATGGCCGCAGCGACATCAACCGGCTCAAGTTCCTGACCCGGCTGTCGTCGGAGATCGGCAAGCGTGGGGTCATCGATGTGCTGCGCAAGGGCATCGATCACCATCCGGCCGGGCATTTCGATCTGTTCTATGGCACCCCTTCCGAGGGCAATGCCAAGGCCGCCGCCTTGCACGCCAGGAACCGCTTTTCGATCACCCGCCAGCTTGCCTACAGCAGCGATGAAACGCGCCGCGCGCTCGATCTGGGCTTGTTCATCAACGGCTTGCCCATCGCCACCTTCGAGCTGAAGAACAGCCTGACCAAGCAGACGGTGTTCGATGCGGTGGTGCAGTACCAGCGCGACCGCGATCCACGCGAATTGCTGTTCGGCTTTGGTCGTTGCGCGGTGCATTTCGCCGTGGACGACAGCGAAGCGCGCATGTGTACCGAACTCAAAGGCAAGGCCTCGTGGTTTCTGCCGTTCAACAAGGGCTGCAACGACGGTGCCGGCAACCCGGTCAATCCCGATGGTCTGAAGACCGACTACCTGTGGAAGGAAGTGCTCACGCCGTCGGGGTTGACCAACATCCTGGAAAACTATGCGCAGATCGTGGAGGAAAAGGACCCGCGGACTGGCAAGAAGAAACGCACGCAGATCTGGCCGCGCTATCACCAACTCGATGTGGTCCGATGCAGCCTGGCCGATGTGCGCGAGCGCGGTGTCGGTGGCCGCTATCTGGTGCAGCATTCGGCTGGCAGTGGCAAGTCCAACTCCATCGCCTGGTTGTCGCACCAGTTGATCGGGGTGAAGCGCGACGACAAGGGAGTGTTCGATTCGGTGATCGTGGTAACCGATCGCCGCATTCTGGACGATCAGATTCAGAAGACCATCAGGCAGTTCATGCAGGTGGGTGCGACGGTGGGCCACGCCAGGGATTCAGGCGATCTGCGCCGGTTCATCGAGCAAGGCCGGAAGATCATCGTCTCGACCGTGCAGAAGTTTCCGCACATCCTGGACGAGATCGCCAGCGAGAGCGCCAAGACCTTCGCCATCGTCATCGACGAGGCGCATTCCAGCCAGGGTGGAAAGACATCGGCGGCGATGAGTGCGGCGCTGCGCAATGAGCAAGACGACACGGACGCGGCCGACGACCCCGAAGACACCATCAACGCCGCGCTGGAAGCGCGCATGGCGTCGCGCAAGATGCTGAGCAATGCCAGTTACTTCGCTTTCACCGCCACCCCCAAGAACAAGACGCTGGAATTGTTTGGCGAGCCGTTGCCGGCCGACGCCGAAGGCCAGGTGAAGCATCGCCCATTCCATAGCTACACCATGAAGCAGGCGGTGGAGGAAGGCTTCATCCTCGACGTGCTCGAAGCCTATACGCCGGTGGACAGCTACTACAAGTTGATCAAGAAAACCGATGACGACCCGGAGTTCGATACCAGCAAGGCCAGGAAGAAGCTGCGCCATTACGTGGAGAGCCACGACCACGCGATCCGGCTCAAGGCCGAGATCATGGTCGATCACTTTCACGAACAGGTGATGGCGACCGGCAAGATCGGCGGTCAGGCGCGGGCAATGGTGGTGACCAGCGGTATCCGCCGCGCCATCCAGTATTTTGGCGCCTTCAAGACCTATCTGGCGGAGCGCAAGAGCCCGTATCGGGCCATCGTGGCGTTCTCGGGCGAACACGAAGTCGATGGCGCCAAGGTCAGTGAGACGACACTCAACGGGTTTCCCGGCAAGGACATCGCCGACAGCATCCGTAGCGATCACTACCGTTTTCTGATTTGCGCCGACAAGTTCCAGACCGGCTACGACGAGCCGCTGCTGCACACGATGTATGTGGACAAGCCGCTCGCGGGCATAAAGGCCGTGCAGACCTTGTCGCGGCTCAACCGGGCGCATCCACAAAAGCACGATTGCTTCGTGCTCGACTTCCAGAACAACAGCGAAGCGATCACCTTCGCTTTCCAGGACTACTACCGGACCACCTTGCTCAGCGAAGAAACCGATCCGAACAAGCTGCATGACCTGAAGGCGGAGCTGGACAACGCGCAGGTGTATACGTCCGAGCAGATGCATCAAGTGGTGACATTGTTCCTGGGTGGCGCCGGTCGCGACCAACTCGACCCGGTTCTCGATGCCTGTGCTGCCGTCTATTCCAGTGCGCTCGACGAGGATGCGCAGGTGGCGTTCAAGGGCAAGGCCCGTGCGTTCTGCCGCACCTACAATTTTCTGGCGTCGGTGATTTCCCGCGGCAACGTGTACTGGGAGAAGCTCTCGATCCTGCTCAATCTGTTGACGCCAAAGCTGCCGGCGCCTGCCGAGGCAGACCTCGCCAGGGGGATGCTCGAAGCCATCGACATGGACAGTTATCGGGTCGAGAGAAAAACAGCGATGAAGATCGCGCTGGCCGACGAGGATGCCGAGATTGGCCCGGTACCGGTTGCTGGCGCGGGCGGCAGGCCCGAGCCGGAGTTCGACCGCCTGAGCCACATCTTGCAGACCTTCAACGAACAATTCGGCACGCTGTTCACTGATGCCGATCGGGTAAGCCGGCGCATCCGTGAGGACATCGCGCCACAAGTGGCGGCCGATCCGGCCTATCGCAACGCCAAGGCAAACACGCCGCATACCGCGCGCATGGCGCACGACCACGCCTTGGGCCGCATGATGCAGGCGCTGCTCAAGGACGACACCCAGATTTACAAGCAATTCGTCGAGAACGAGGCATTTCGCCGCTCGGTGAGCGACATGGTGTATGCGATGACCAGTCGGTGAGTACGCTCAAGGTGGCGCCATGTGCCACCGAATCCTCTTCGACGGCGCCTTCGACTTGGTCGGCAGTGCAATTGATGGGAAGTGCTGATGTCCACACCGCGCTCGCTGCCGGACGCAGGCGCAGCGGCTATGATGCCGCCCCCAGCCAACGCCACCCGCAACTACGTATGAAGCCCCTGATCGAAACCCGCAATTCGGCCATCCATGGCAGCGGGGTGTTCGCCCGCCGCGCGATTGCGGCCGGCACCGAGATCATCGAGTACCGCGGCCATCGCCTGACCCACGCCGAGGCCAATGAACGCTACGGCGACAGCGTCGACTCCGGACACACCTTTCTGTTCACCCTCGACGAGCAGTACATCATCGACGGCAATGTCAACGGCAATGCGGCGCGCTTCATCAACCACAGCTGCGACCCGAACTGCCAGGCGTTCCTGCACGAGGCGCCCGACGGCGACCCGCGCCACCAGTTCGTGATGATCGAGGCAAAGCGCGACATCGCCCTCGGCGAAGAACTCACCTACGACTACAAGATCACCCTGGAGCAGAACCACACCGCCAAGCTGCGGCGCATCTGGGCCTGCCGTTGCGGCGCGGAGTTCTGTACCGGCACCCTGCTCAAACCGAAGCCGCGCCGGGCGCGCTGACCGATTACGCCGGACCGGACGGCGCACGACCGGCACGGTGGGCCCAGGAATCGTAGCGATTGCCGGCTTTTCGCAACCACCCGCAAACGCTTTGCGCTTACGACCCCTTGGGGTAAGATATGGATTCGGGCGACCGGGGGCATGCCGGAGGCCTGATGTCGATTGTCTCGCGATGCATAGCTAAGGGGAACAATATGAAAATGGGTATTGCTAGTGGATTTTTTGCGCTGTGCACGGTGGCATTGTGCTCAAGCCCGGTACAGGCGGCAAACGAACGCCTCCAGCGCGATCACGTTCTGTACGAACTGTCGCTGAAGGGCCAGCCCTCGGGCGAACACGCCCAGATTATCAACGCCACCGTCAATTATTCGAATACCACGGTCGGCGGGCCGACCTTTACCCGCCAGGTAGGTAACTGCACTGGCCTGTCCGGCGTCGGTGTGGGCGTTAACTACCACGTGCAGCCATTCAGCGTGGATACGGCCGGGGCCTACGATGTGACCAGCGTGCAGGATCTCGGCTGGGACGGCTACCTGTTCGTCTACCAGAACGCCTTCGATCCGCTCAATTCCGGCACCAATTGTCTCGCTGGCAATGACGATGGCAGCGGCATCGGCACCTCGGACATTCTTGGTGTGGCGCTGACTGCCGGCACCTCTTACTTTGCGGTTACCACCGGATTTGATCCCACCGAGTCCGGCACCTTCACCAACACCATCAGCGGCCCCGGCAATATCGCCCTGGGTGGCGTCGGCCCGCAGGCGGACCTGAGCCTGAGCAAGACCGCGCCCGGTGGTGTGGTGCTCGGCGGGCCGTTCGTTTATAGCCTGGGCGCAGGCAATGCCGGCCCGGATCCGGCCACGGCGGTCACCGTCAGCGATACGCTTCCGGCCGGGGTCAGTTTCGTTTCCAGCAGTTGCGGCGCCACCGAGGCGGCCGGTACGGTCACCTGGAATATCGGCAATCTGGCCAATGGTGCGGCGGCCAATTGCGATATCACCGTCACCGTCGCCGGCAGCGTCTGCCCGGCGATCAGCAATACCGCCAGCATCAGCGGCGCCGAAGGCGATCCATCGTTGGCCAACAATTCCGCTACCTCCGCCAATGGCGGCGGCAATCTGGTCGCCGACCCTGGCTTCGAAACCGGCTCGCCAAACGCGGCCTGGGCCGAGGCTTCGACCAATTTCGGCACGCCGATCTGTGACGCCGGTGGCTGCGGTCTGGGTAGCGGTACCGGCCCGCACACGGGAACTTTCTGGACCTGGTTCGGTGGTTTCTCCGGCGGTGTCGAATCCGGCTCGGTGAGCCAGAGCCTCACCATTCCCACCGGTTCGACCGACATCAGCTTCTGGGCCGAGTTTCCGGTCTGCGCCACCGCCAATGGCGCCAGTGACTTTGTGCGGCTGACCATCGACGGCAGCGAAGTCTGGCGGGAAGACGCCAACTCGGCACGCTGCAACGTGATCGGCTACAGCCTGGTGACGGTGCCGCTGGGTGTTTTCGCGGATGGCGCGGCTCATTCGATCAGTTTCGAATCGACCACCGTCGGCGGCACTGCGACCAACTTGTTCATCGACGATGTCGCCATCCTTTCGGCACCCGTGTGCGGTAACGCCGTTGTGCTGCTGCCGGCGCTCCCGGTGCCGGGCCTGAACGGCCTGGGTCTGCTCGGATTGGTACTGGTCCTGGGCGTCGGCGGCCTGTTGTTGATCCGGGTGCGCAGTCTGCACTGATATCCGAATCAGCGCCTGATGGGAAAGGCCCGCCAACCGGCGGGCCTTTTTTATTTCCACCCAACACCGTTGCAACATGACGACGGCAGCCATTCTTGATCCAGGTCATGACGGCCAGGGCGGGTCTGCGTTGTGATGGGGCATGCACCTGCGACGCCCTCCCCTGTTGCCGCTTTGGCACGCCCGCGGCCTGATCGACCGCATCGACGATGGTCTGCTGGTCCTGGTCGGGGCGCGGCGGCGGGTGGTTGCCGGGCTGGCCGGGTTCAAGCGCAGGACCGGCATCGCTGCCTACGACCCACTGCGCGAACAAGCGG
>JBGSKT010000226.1:0-4475 GCA_041741075.1 Lysobacterales bacterium | reverse complement strand
GACTCGGCCGGGCGGAGCCAGCGCCGCTGGCCAGCGGCCGAGCGACCGGCAAGGCGGTCAGCAACGCCCGCTTGCGGGCTACCGGGTTCGTGCCCGAATACGCGGATTATCAGCAGGGTTACGGCGCTTTGCTGGCGCGCTTTTGTTAGACTCCCGGTTGGGTGCGGTCCAGACCCGCAATTCATTCCGCAAGGAGAATCCATCGTGTCGAGCAAAATTGCCAAAGTACTCGAAGTGACCGTGGCATCCAGCAAAGGCATCGAAGATGCCGTGCAGAGCGGTTTGAAGAAAGTGGCCAAGACCGTGCGTGGCATCCAGGCTGCGTGGATCAAGGACGTGAGCGTGCTGACCGATGACAATGGCAAGATCAGCGAGTGGCGGGTGGATCTGAAAATTACCTTTCTGATCGACTGAGACGCAGTAGGTCGCTGCCCTGGTGGGTGGCGCTGGGCAGCAAGGTGTGGGCTGACGCCGCGAACAACAGCCGGACCAGAGTTTGCAACCGAAGGCATAGGATGAGCGCAGATGACGACCAATAACGTGGTGGTGGGCTTGCTGGAAGACGATCCGGATCAGGCCGAGCTGCTCAGGCTGTGGCTGGAGCAGGCCGGCTATCAGGTGCGCTGGTATTGCGACAGCAAGGATTTCCGCCGACGCCTGGGCGCTGAATCGATTGATCTGCTGTTGCTCGACTGGAATCTCGGCGATGATTCCAGCGGCATCGAGGTGCTGGAATGGATGCGCGAATCGGCGCACCAGAAACTGCCGGTGATCTTTTTGACCGCGCGCAACAACGAACAGGATGTCGTCGCCGGGCTGCAGGCCGGCGCCGACGACTACGTGATCAAACCTGCCAAGCGCAGCGAACTGCTGGTGCGCATCCAGGTGATCCTGCGCCGCAGCGGCGTGTCCAGCCAGCCGACGGCCTGGGCCAGCGAAATCGAGCCGTACGTGATCGACATCGAGCGCCGCAGCATCCGTTTCGGCGAGCAGCCGGTCGAGCTCACCGACCGCGAATTCGATTTGGCCATGTACATGTTCCGTCGCCACAGCCGCATCGTCAGCCGCGAGTCGCTGCTCGAAAACGTCTGGAACCTGAGCGCCGACGTCAACACCCGCACCGTCGATACCCACGTCAGCCGCCTGCGCCGCAAGCTGGAATTGAACGGCGACCACGGCTGGGTGCTGAATGCGGTCTATCAGCACGGCTATCGGCTGGAGCCTGCCAAGCACCGGGCCTGAGGCGCGCACCAACGCGCCGGTTGGCGGTGGACGCAGCGGTTTTGCACAGCGCGGCGGGCCACCCCGACGCACTGGCCTCGGCGCGTGTATCGCCCAGCCCGGCAACCAGACCACCCCGGACCGAAACGCCGCGATGATCGAAGCCCTGCTCGACCCGGAAATCGTGCTCACCTTCCGCGACCTGCAGGAGCAGGCCTATGCCGTCGGCGAGCCCGACCCGAACGCGATGACCCTGGCCACTGCCGGTCTCGATGGCCGCGTATCGCTGCGTGCGGTGCTGCTCAAACAGTTCGATGAGCGCGGCTTCGTGTTTTACACCAATCTGCTCAGCCTCAAGGGCCAGCAACTGTCCGCCAACCCGCGTGCGGCGATCAATTTCCTGTGGTTCAAGATCGGCAACCAGGTGCAGGTCCGCGCCGAGGGAGAAGTCGAGGCGGTCAGTGATTCCGACGCCGACGCCTACTTTGCCAGCCGTGCGCGCGACAGCCAGATCGGCGCCTGGGCGTCCAGGCAATCCGAGACGTTGCCCGATCGCGCCACCTTTGAGCGCCGCATGGACGAATTCCGCCTGCGTTTTGACGGCCAGCCGGTACCGCGCCCGTCGCACTGGTCCGGGCGGCGCTTGCGCCCGGACCGCATCGAGTTCTGGTACGGCGCCCGCTATCGCCTGCACCAGCGCGACCGCTGGGAACTGGTCGACGGCCAGTGGCAGCGGCGCCTGTTGTATCCGTGAGCAGGAGACGGGAGTCGGGAGACGGGAGTCGGGAGACGGGAGTCGGGAGACGGGACACGGGAGACGGGAGTCGGGACACGGGAGACGGGAGACGGGAGCAAAGGTTGCGCTGCTTAGCGCCGTGCACAGCACAATCCCTGTTTCTGTTTGTCCCCGGATCAGCAGTGCTCCGCGCCCAAGGCCGATACCAGGCGCGCCATTGCGCCGGCCTCCAGCGCGCGGGAGCTGGAGGCATTGCCTTGCTCGGCACGGCGCTGCACGCCGTGGGCGATTGCCGCCAGGCGAAAGAAATTGAAGGCCAAATGGAAGTTCCAGCCAGCGCTCGGGGCGATCCCGGTCGCGGCCTGGTAGCGCGCGATCAGCTCGGCCTCGTCGGGCAGCCCGAGCGCGGCTCGATCGCGCCCGCCCAATCCGGGTAGCAGCGGATTTTGCGGCAGGCGCAGGGCCATGCAGAAATAGCCCAGATCGGCGAGCGGATGGCCGAGCGTGGACAGCTCCCAATCGACCACGGCCAGCACCTGGGGCTTTTCGTGGGCAAACATCAGGTTGTCGAAGCGATAATCGCCATGGACCAGGGCCACGCGGCCGTCATCGGCCGGGCAATGTGCGGGCAGCCAGTCGAGCAGGGTTTCCATCGCCGGATCGGGTGCGCCCTCGCTGGCGCGGTACTGGCGTGACCAGCGCTCGATCTGGCGCGCGAAATAATTGCCGGGCTTGCCGTAATCGGCGAGCCTGGCCGCAGCCACATCGACCGCGTGGATCGCCGCCAGCGTATTGATCGCGGCACAATAGTAGCCGTCGCGCGCGACCGCATCGATTTCGGGCAGGGCCGGATCCCAGTGCACCCGGCCATCGACGAATTCCATCACATAGAACATCGAACCGATCACGGTCGGATTGGTGCACAGATGGATCGGCCGTGCCACCGGCACCGCCGAACCATGCAGGGCGCTGATCACCCGGAACTCCCGGTCGACCGCATGCGCCGAGGCGAGCAGCGCACCGGCTGGCTGGCGGCGCAGCACGAAGCGACCGCCGGGAGATTCCAGCAGAAAGGTCGGATTCGATTGTCCGCCAGCAAACTTGGTGGCGGACAGCGGACCGCGGATGCCATCGGTATGCCGTTTTAGGTATTCGCTCAGCGCGGCGAGCGGCAGCGGTGCGTGGATCGACGACATGGGCGGCTCCGGCGGGCAGGCATGGGGTGGTGGTCCGGGCATCGTAGCGGCAGCGTTAGCGACGCCGCTCGATCGCCGCCGGCAACTGGTCGATGCGGCGCATCTGCGGAGTGTCGAACAGGCCTGGATGTTCGAGCCAGTCGCCGATCATTGCGGTGGCGTCAAGTCCCCAGAACAAATGACCGGCGACCTGTGTGGTGGGCACGCCGAACACACCCTCGGCGATCGCCTGTTCGGTGTTGCGGCGCAATTCGGCCTTGACCGCCGGGGCGGCCAGCCGTTCGGCCAGATCAGTGATGGCAAAGCGCTCGGCCAGCGGCGCCAGTTCGGCGATCTGGTGGGCCGAATGGCCTTCCGCCCAGATGTGGGTGAAGATCGCATCGATCACCGCGTCGCTGTTGCCGAGCGCGATCGCCAGACGCAGCGCCGGCAGCGGATTGAACGGGTGCGCCGGCGGGCAGCAAAGCGGTATGCCGAGCCGGTCGGCCTGCCATTGCACGAAGCGGAAGGTGAAGCGGCGCTTCTCGGGAATCTCGGCCGGACCCTTGTGGCCGTGATGATCGAGCAGGGCGGCAAACAGGATCGGCCGCGAGCGCAGTTGCAAGCCTTCGCGCAGCGCGCCCAGGCTGCGCCATTGCAGATAGGCAAACGGCGAGATGAAATCGAAGTACCAATTCGCCATTGGGCGTGGCCGCTGCATGGGCGAGGGGCTGGCTTTATTCATGGCAGTAGGACCGGGGCAGTGGCTGATGGTGTGGGACGAAAAACCGGGTCATGGGTGTACCGGCGACCGAAATTCGGCAGCGGCCGACGACGCCTGATCGCTCAGCGCCGATCCGGGTCGATGATGGCGCTGCACACTTCGAGCATCTGGCGAAATACCGGGCCTTTCAGGCGATCAGCGGTGGGGAAGTCCAGGTCGGTGGTCGTCCGGTACTCTCGGGAGTAGGGCCATCTCGGTAACCCGCTTCCCGTCTGCCGTCTACCGTTTCCCGCAACTAATGCCTTGCCAGTTCGGATTTGGCCAGCGCGGTAAGGTGGACTTCGTCCGGACCGTCGGCCAGGCGCAGGGCGCGGGCGCCGGCGTAGGCGCGGGACAGAAAGCTGTCTTCGCTGACGCCGAGCGCGCCGTGGATCTGGATGGCGCGGTCGATCACCTTGAGCGCCATGTTCGGTGCGGCGATCTTGATCATGCCGATCGCCGTGCGGGCACCCTTGGCGCCGAAGCGGTCGAGCGCGTGCGCGGCGTGCAGGGTGAGCAGCCGCGCCTGTTCGATTTCCAGCCGCGAGTGCGCGATCGCTTCGCGCACCATGCCCTGTTC
>JBGSKT010000225.1:0-2949 GCA_041741075.1 Lysobacterales bacterium | reverse complement strand
GCGCTATGCCGTGCTCTACAATCAACACATCCCGCAAAAAGCCCTGGACCACAAAACCCCGTTCGACGCCCTCCGTGATTGGTCTGAAACACACCCGAAATTATTTGTCAAAAACGTTCGTAAGCTTACGGGACCCGACACAATTTCGCCTTCGGAGGAATCAACACCTCGTTGATTTTCCGTCGCTGGCTTGAATGACCAGGCCGGGCTGCTGTGATGTTGGCCGCCCCGTGATTTTTCACAATCATCCCGCTCCAGGAGTTTTTCCCGATGAAAATGAAGGTGCTCGTTGTCTTTCTGATGTTGTTTGCGATGGACGCGGCAAGTGCGCGCAACAGCACCCTGTATTTGCCGATCAGCGAGGTGCTTGATCCGACCTACTCGCAAGGCGAGCTCGATGGCTCGGTGCGGTTTTATTTTGCCGATCAGCCGACCCCGCCTGTTCTCACCAGGATGAGCGACGACTTCAGCAACCGCAAAACCAATGCATTCGGTAAAACGGATATCGAAGCATGCAAGTGGGCGATGCTCTCGGCGCTGGTCGCGATGCAGGAGTCGGCAAAGGCGCGTGGCGCCAATGCCGTGATCGAGGTCGCCAGTTACTACCGAAAGCGGGTGTATGCCGACCGTACCAAGTACGAATGCCATGCCGGTGCGCTGTTGGCGGGTGTTGCGTTGAAGGGAACCTTCGCCAAGGTTGACGGCACCTGATGAGCCTCGGCCGTCAGGCCTTTGTCCGGCTCGCAGGCCTTGCGCCGTTGCTGGCGGAAGCGCAGGCCGAGGGCCTTGGTTGGTTGAGCGACGACGAGAGATCGCGCGTCGAGGCCATCGGTTCGCGTTCCCGGCGTGAGCAATTCATCGCCGGCCACTGGCTTGCCCGATGGCATGCCGCGGAAGTCGTCGGCGGCAGGCCGCAGCAGTGGTGCTTGTCGGCAGCGGATGGCGGCACTCCGGTGTTGACCTCCGCGGCGGCTGTGGGCGGCACGCGAATGTTCGCCTCGTTGAGTCATAGCGGCGCCTGGCTGGCAACGGCCATTGCTACGTTTCCGGTTGGCGTTGATGTCGAGTGCGCGCGAAGCGACCGCAATGTCGCCGCGCTGCTGGAGTATTGCTTTTCACCGCAGGACTGCGAGCGCGTGCGAAAGCTGCCGGCGGATGAACAGCGAGCGGCGTTTTATCGCCTGTGGACACTTGGCGAAGCGCACGGCAAGCGTGAAGGCCATGGTTTGCGCCCAGAGCTGACCCGCCGCCAACAGCTGCTTGCTGCCGAGCCCGGCACCGCTGAAGCGGTGTTCTGGTCGCTCGGCTTCGCCTGGCTGGCGGTTGCCGGCGAGTCCGCGATGCGGGTCCACGCGAACGGCTTTGCGGAGCCGGTAGAACCGTCACTTTGGCGCTTTGTCGCGACCGCGGCCTGAAAAACCGGCGACAGCGCATCCTTTTCACATTCGAAGAGTGCACTGTCCCTCTCCCGGCCTTCGGCCACCCTCTCCCGCGTGCGGGAGAGGGGCACGCAAAGCGCGGGAGCGGCCGAGCGCGTCTCGCTGATCGGGTCTGGGGCACGGCCGGGTCGTGCTCCCGATCGGCGGTATCCTATCTACGCTTGCAGCCTTGATGGATAACGTGGCGCACACTATCTTCCGGTCGCACCCGAGCGACGCCCCGTGCTGTGGCGGATCGGATGCGTTGCGCATGGGCACATGTCGTCGGATGCCGCCGGGTTTTACACCCGGATGTCGGGGCCGCGCTCGGCCGAATCGAAGGCCGGATGCCGAACATGGATTACGCGCATGAGCTTGCGATTCACCGTCAGAGACTGGAGTGCGTTTGCACCGGGACTGGCGTCTCGCGGTCAATGGTTGGATTGGGCACAAGCCCCCGGTTTGCCGGTGGGCGACGATACGCCGGCAGTTACGCAGATGCCGGCGATGCTGCGACGGCGCCTGGAACGGCAGGGTCGTATCGCCCTGCAGCCGGTCTATGACTGCCAATCCCCGCAAGATAGCGATATTCCGCACGTGTTTGCCTCGCGACATGGTGATTTGTCGCGCACCTACGGCATGTTGCAGGCATTGACCCGCGGCGAACCGTTGTCGCCGACGGCGTTTGGCCTTTCCACCCATAACGCCATAGCGGCGTTGTATGGAATCGCATGCGGGATGCACGGCAACCATGTCGCCGTTTCGGCCGGCGCGACGAGCGCCGAAGCAGCGGTGATCGAGGCGCTGTGCTTACTGAATCAGGGCGCACGCGAGGTGGTTGTGGTCATGTACGACAGCCCGTTGCCCGACGACTATCGCGTCTTCGCCGACGAACCGCAATGCCATTACTCCTGGGTCTGGCGGATTGCGCTGGCCGATTCGGGAAGCGATGTTTTTTCGCTGGTTTCGGGGTCTGGTGCGGCTCAGTCGAACACATCGCCGTGCTTGCCCCATGGTCTCGACGTGCTGCGCTTCGTCATTTCCGGGTTGGACACAATGCAATTCGTCGAGCGCGGACGCCACTGGTGCTGGCGGCGCCATGGTTGATCGCCTGAATTACGCCTGGCGGGTGCTCGCGACGGCGATCTGCTTCTTCACGTTCGGTATCGGTGGCGCGCTGATGTGGGTGCTCGTGTTTCCGGCGCTTAGCGTTTTCGTGCGTAATCGCGATCGCCGCGGCGTTCACGCAAGAGCGCTCGTGCGCAGCAGTTTCGCGGTGTTCATCCGCTGGATTCGATGGCTTGGGGTGTTGACCTACCAGATTCATGGCGCCGAGCGACTGCAGCGACGCGGCTTGCTGGTGTTGGCCAACCATCCGACCCTGATCGATTGTAGGGTCCCCGATGATTGCATAGCTCCAAGGAGTTATACTTTGGCGCTCGCCAGGGGCGTCCTGGAAGCGCTTCTCAAGACCAAGGATTCTGCATGAAACTGAACCTCCACGCCAATGCGACCACCACGCCCAAGACGC
>JBGSKT010000224.1:0-6629 GCA_041741075.1 Lysobacterales bacterium | reverse complement strand
GCTGCTGTTCGATCCGTTGGCGGTGCTGACCGCGGGTTTCTGGTTGTCGTTCGTCGGCGTGGCCGGACTGATGTGGAGTCTGCCCGGCGGTACCGCGGCAGCGCCTTGGTGGCTGGGTTTCGGCCGCGCGCAGCTGGCCATGTCGCTCGGCCTGCTGCCGCTGGTGATCGCCTGGTTCGGGCAGGCTAGTGTGGTCGGTCCGCTGGCCAATCTGATTGCGGTGCCGTGGATCACCCTGGTGGTGGTGCCGGTATTGCTGATCGCGGTGCTGTTGTCTGCGCTGTCGCTGGGTGCGGCGACGCTGGGTTATCAGCTCGCTGCCCTGCTGTTCAAACCGTGCTGGTGGCTGCTCGACCAGATGGCCGACTGGCCGGGCGCCAGCCTGCATTTCGCCGAACCGGGTTGGCTGGCACTGATGCTGGGTGCGATCGGCACGGCCTGGATGTTTCTGCCACGGGCGGCACCGGCGCGGGCGCTGGGCTGGTTTCTGTTGCTGCCCCTGCTGTGGCCACGCCTGCCGGGCGTGGCCGAAGGCGATGCCCGGATCAACATGATCGATGTCGGGCAGGGCCTGAGCGTGCTGGTCGAGACCCGCGGCCATGCTTTGTTGTACGACACCGGCGCGCGCTTTCGCAGCGGTTTCGATTTTGGCGAAGTGGCGGTGGTGCCGAGCCTGCACGCGCTCGGTGTACGCCATCTGGATCGACTGGTGCTGAGCAATCAGGACGACGACCACGCCGGTGGCGCCGCGGCGGTGTTGCGCGCGTTTCCGGGCACGCCGGTGGTCAATGGCATCGAGGCCGATCCAGCGCCGCGCTGCGAACGGGGTGAATCCTGGGATTGGGACGGTGTACATTTCGCATTCCTGCACCCGCCGCGGTATTTCCCGGATCTTGGCAACGAAAGTTCCTGCGTGCTGCGCATCCAGTCGGCGCATGCGGTTGCGCTGTTGACCGGCGATATCGGCAGCACGGTCGAGGCACGATTGCTGCGTGAGGACGTGGCCGCGCTGCGTGCCGATGTGGTCGTGGTGCCGCATCACGGCAGTCGTTCCTCGTCCTCGCCCGAACTGGTCGCGGCCAGCCATGCCCGGGTCGCCCTGCTCAGCCGTGGCGCCGGCAATCGCTATGGCCACCCGCACCCGGAGGTACGTGCCCGCTGGCAGCAGTCCGGCGCGCGTCTGATCGATTCGGCTGCGTCCGGCTTTGTCTCGCTCAGGCTCAGTGATCTCGCCGATGTGTACGAACGTCGGCGCCAACGGGCGCGCTATTGGCTGGTGCCGGGGCCACAGGACTGAGGACAGAAGACAGAAGACAGAAAACACAAGAAAGCAAGCGCGGTTGCGGTTGCTTTGGCCCTTTCTGTCCTCTGTCTTCTGTCCTCTGTCTTCTGAACCCCGGCTCCCGACTCCAGCACCGATGCGCGATAATGCGCGCTTTATCCAGAACCAAGGAATGTCATGCTCGATTCCAATCTGTTGCGCGGTGAACTGGCCGCGACCGCCGAGCGCCTGTTGGCGACGCGCGGGTTTGTGCTGCCGGTCGCCGAACTGAGCGCGCTGGAAGCGGAACGCAAGCAGTTGCAGGGCCGTACCCAGGAGCTGCAGAACCTGCGCAATACCCGATCCAAGGCGATCGGCATGGCCAAGGTCAAGGGTGAGGACGTGGGCGCGCTGATGGCCGAGGTTGCCGCCATCGCCGAGGAACTCGGCAGCAGCGAGCAGCGGCTGGAGCAATTGCGCGCGGCGATCGAGGCAATCGCGATGGGCGTCCCCAACCTGCCCGATGCCAGCGTGCCGATCGGTGCCGATGAACACGCCAACCAGCAGGTGCATGTCTGGGGAACGCCGCGCACCTTCGATTTTCCGGTCAAGGATCACGTCGATCTGGGCGCACGCCACGGCTGGCTGGATGGCGATGCTGCGGCGCGGCTGTCCGGTGCCCGCTTTACCGTGCTGCGTGGCGCCATGGCGCGGCTGCATCGGGCGCTGGCCCAGTTCATGCTCGACCTGCACACCGGCGAGCACGGCTATCTCGAAGTCAACGTGCCGCTGCTGGTCAATGCCGACAGCCTGCGCGGCACCGGGCAGTTGCCCAAGTTCGAGGACGACCTGTTCCACACCACGGTCGGCGAGACCAAACGCTATCTGATCCCGACCGCCGAAGTGCCGCTGACCAATCTGGTTCGTGAGCGCATCGTCGAGGATGCCGAGCTGCCCATGCGCATGAGCGCGCACTCGCTGTGCTTTCGCGCCGAAGCGGGCAGCCATGGTCGCGATACCCGCGGCATGATCCGTCAGCATCAGTTCGAAAAGGTCGAACTGGTCAGCATCTGCCGAGCGGGCGAGAGCGCGGCCGAACACGAACGAATGACCCGCGCCGCCGAAGTAGTACTGGAGCGCCTGCAATTGCCCTACCGGCGGATGCTGCTGTGCACCGGCGACATGGGCTTTGCCGCCAGTCGGACCTACGATCTGGAAGTTTGGCTGCCCTCGCAGAATTGCTACCGCGAGATTTCCTCGTGTTCGAACTGCGACAATTTTCAGGCCCGGCGCATGCAGGCGCGCTGGCGTAATCCGGCCACCGGCAAGCCGGAGTTGCTGCATACCCTGAATGGTTCCGGTGTCGCGGTCGGGCGCGCCCTGGTCGCGGTGCTGGAGAACCATCAGAACGCCGATGGCTCGATCGGCGTGCCCGAGGTGTTGCGCCCGTATATGGGCGGTTGCGAACGGATCGACTGAGTTGGGAAGGGGGAAGTTCATAGCTTGTGCTGATCGCAGCGGTTTTTAACGGCGGAGCCGGTTAGCGCAACAAGGCGAGATCGTAGGTCGGCCCAAAGTCCGCAGGGCTGGAGCCGACGCCCGCGCGGGGGCGACACGGCGCTGCGCATCCAGCTAGTCGGGTCCACGCCTGCGGCGCTGACCCGACCTACGTCGCAATGCTCACCACCCGTCTGGTTCGGAACACCTGCCACCCGCGCGCTGAAAGCGCTGGGCAGCGGGCGCGGTCTCGGAGTACCCTTGGCCGCGACGGCGAAGTTGCCGGCCGCGTCGACCAGGAAATCGCCAACCGTATCGGAGGTTCCATGTCCGTTTCGTTCAAAACCCTGTTGTTGCTGACTTGCAGTGCATTGATCGGCATCGCCGCTTCGGCTGCGGCGAGCGCCGCCGGGCTTGCCGCCAGCGCCACCGAGGTTCGGCCCCTGCTGCTCGGCAGTGCGGTGCCCGAAGTCAACCTGCAGACCGTTGCCGGTGCCGACACCACGCTCAAGACTCTGCTCGCCGGCAAGCCGGCGGTGCTGGTGTTCTACCGCGGCGGCTGGTGCCCGTTCTGCAATTTGCAGCTGAGCAATCTGCGCCTGATCGAAAAGGATCTGACCGCCGCCGGTTACCAGCTGGTCGCGATCAGCCCGGATCGCCCGGAAGAGCTGCGCCGCACGCTGGACAAACATGCCATGAGCTATACCCTGGTGTCCGACCATCACGCCGAAGCGATCAAGGCCTTCGGGATCGGTTTCGTGCTGGACGCCGAAACCACCGGCAAATACGCCAAGTTCGGGATCGACATCGACCAGGCTTCCGGTGAGCAGCACCACGGCCTGCCGGTGCCTTCGGTGTTCATCATTGATGGCGCCGGCACCATCCAGTTCGAATACGTACACCCCGACTACAAAGTGCGGGTGCCGTCCGAGGTGATCCTGGCGGCAGCCCAGGCGATCGCCGCGGACAAGCAGAAACTCCAGCCCCGGCATTGATCCAGTGGCGCCGAATCCTTTTGCCTACTGCTGACCTCTTTACTGCCGCACGCCTTCGGCGTGGGGTTTTGACCTGCCCATATCCGGGCGCATTACTGGGAGGAGAACTGCAATGAACAAGTACGCAAGAGGAATAATCGCGGGGCTGGTGGCGACCGCGGTGCTGTCGTTGATGATGTTCGCCAAGGCCAAGATGGGGGTAATGCCGGAACTCGACATCATCGCCATGCTGGCCAGCAAGATGGGCGGCGCTCCGATGATGGGCTGGGCTGCGCATTTCATGATCGGTGCCATCCTCTATGGTGTTGGTTTTGTCGTGCTCTACGACCTGTTGCCGGGCAAGGGTGCGGTCGTCAAAGGCACGATATTCGGCGTGCTGGGCTGGCTGATGATGATGCTGGTGGTGATGCCGATGATGGGCATGGGCATGTTTGCCATGAGCATGGGCATGATGGCCGCCGGCATGACCATGGTGCTGCACATCATTTTCGGTGCGGTGCTCGGCTTCGTCTACGGGAAATCGGCCTGATCGAAGTCGAAAGACGTCGCCCCGGCGAAAGCCGGGGTCCAGTGGTTGGCGCTGCCGCGCGCGTTGGGACTGGGCCCCGGCTTCCGCCGGGGTGACGTCTTTTCTTTTGTCCGCTGTTCTCCGATCCCGACCCCGTTGGTTCGTCCAGGATTTTGCATGCAATCGAATGTTTGGCGCTGGATGGTTTTGGCCTTGTTCGCGCTGGTGCTGCTCGGGCTGTGGCAATCGGGCTGGCTGGCGCAGCTCACTCTGGCCAATCTGAAGGCGCGTCAGCTCGAATTGGGCACCTGGGTGCAGGCGCACTGGTGGCTGGCAGTGGCCGGCTTTTTTCTGCTGTATGTGGTCGCGACCGGAATCTCCCTGCCCGGCGCCGCGGTGCTGACCCTGGCCGCAGGTGCGCTGTTTGGCCTGGTCACCGGTACCCTTATTGTTTCGTTCGCCAGTTCGATTGGTGCCACCCTGGCCTTTCTCGCCTCGCGCTTCATCCTGCGCGATGGCCTGATCGGACGTTATCGTGATCGCCTGCAGGCATTCAATCAGGGCATCGATCGGGATTGTGCTTTTTATCTGATGAGCATGCGCCTGGTGCCGGTGTTTCCGTTCTTTCTGATCAACCTGATGGCTGGGCTGACCCTGATGACGGTGAAGAAATTCTATCTGGTCAGCCAGGCCGCAATGCTGCCGGCGACGGTGGTGTTCGTGTTCGCCGGTACCCAGCTCGCGCGGATCGAATCGCCCGGCGATGTGCTGTCGTCAGGCATGCTGGTGGCGTTCACCCTGCTCGGCGTGCTGCCCTTGTTGTTGCGCCTGGTGCTAAAGCGCATGCACGCCGGCAGGGTGCCATCGGATGCGTCCGCGGATCCGGCGTCCGGAAACCCGAAATGAAAGCCGCATCCATTGCGCCCGGGCCGGTCCTGGCGCCCACGCCCCGACCGGAGGCCGCATGAAATCCCGACTGCTCGACTGCCATCATTCCTTTCACGCTTTGCCGCTGTGGGTGCGGCTGTGGGTGGCGGGGATTTTGATTCCGGTCAACGTGCTGCCGTTTTTCTTGCTCGGCACCGCAACCGGGCGCTGGGCCGCACTGGCCGCATTGGTGGTGGTCGCGACCAATTTGCCGATCATGCTGATCGAGCGCGGCATGTCGCGGCTGATGTCGGTGCCGCACCTGCTCGCCTGGATTCCGTTGCTGGTTTGGCTGCTGCTGCGAATCAATGCAGAACCGCCGCTGGCCGGTGCCGAGCTGGCCCTGGCCGTCGCCTTGATCGCGATCAATGGACTGTCCCTGGTTTTCGATCTGATCGACAGCCTGCGCTGGCTGCGCGGCGGGCGCGAAGTACCCGGAGCGGCTGCCGGCGGCAAACGTGTGGGAGCGACGGTACGTCGCGACTAGGCTATCGAAGTGGCAGTCGCGACGTTCCGTCGCTCCCACATACGCTTCTCGATTACACTGCGCGGCCGTCGCTTGCCGCGGGCGCAGGTCGCGTCCGCAGCGGGCGGCACATTCCTGGCTGACAAAGGTGGCACATGAGCTGGATCAAGGAAATCCCCCCGGAACAGGCCGAAGGCAAGTTAGGCGAAGTCTATGCCGAGCTGCAGAAGAAACGCGGCAAGGTCGCCAATATCCTGCAGGTACATAGCCTGCGTCCGGACGCGCTGACCGCGCATCTGAACCTGTACATGGACTTGCTGTTCGCGCCCGGCGGCCTGTCGCGCAAGCAGCGCGAGATGATCGCGGTGGTGGTGTCGCGCGGCAACAACTGCGACTACTGCGTGTCGCATCATGCCGAGGCGCTGGCCCGTTATCTGACCGATCCCGAGGCCTTGCGCTTGATCCAGAGCGATTACCGACTGCAGCCCTTGCCGCCGGCGGACCGGGCCCTGCTCGATTACGCGCACAAACTTACGGTTACCCCCTCGCTGATCGCCGAGTCCGATATCAGCGGGCTGCGCGAGCACGGTTTTGCCGATGCCGACATCCTGCTCGCCAATCTGATCACCGCCTATTTCAACTTCGTCAATCGTATTGCGCTGGGTCTGGGCGTGGCGTTTACCGCCGAGGAATTGACCGGGTATCAGGTGTAGGCGTTGCGTGATCGTAGTTCGGTGCTTGTCTGGACTGTCGGCTCCGCGGCTGCGCTGCTTGCGCCGATCTACGGCTGTCCGGGCGCGGCTGCGCCGCTTGCGCCGACCTACGTGGCGAGGCGCAGCAGTTGCCGCAGGTTGTGGTCGGTGGCGGTGGCGATGTGGCCGGGGTCTTCCCTGCGCAGCTCGGCGATCACCGCCAGTACCTGCGGCAGTCGGGCCGGTTCATTGCGCTGGCCCTGGTGCCCGAACAGTGGTTGAT
>JBGSKT010000223.1:0-1507 GCA_041741075.1 Lysobacterales bacterium | reverse complement strand
CTGCAACCGCCCCGGCACCGCAGGTATCCAATGCACTGACCCGGGCATCCCGACCCGGCCAGTGAGGTCTGCCATGCATGATTTGGTCGAAATGTTGGTTCCGATCACCCTGTTTCTGTGCATCGTCGCGATCATCAAGATTGTGGTCGATTCACGTCTGCGTCGCCGCCTGGCGGAAACCCACGCCAGCGAAGACCTGATCCGCGCCATGCTGCTCGCCGACGAACAGAGCCGCAACCTCGGCGCGCTCAAGTGGGGCATGGTGCTGACCCTGGTCGGCCTGGCCTTTGGCGTGATCGACGGGCTCAATCTGCGTTCCGACGACCCCGGCAGCTTCGGCCTGCTGATCGGTGCCGCCGGTGTCGGCATGCTTGGCTTTCATGTGCTGAGCTCGCGCAAGCGCTGAACCGCGGATTTGGCCGCGGGCGCTACGCCCGGGGGCTTCCCGGCCAGCCGCCAGGATCGAAGGCGGATCAGCGCAGCGCTTCCACCTTTCCCCTTACCGCGCCGCCATGGATGGTGGTTGCGCTGCGTGGTTCCCCTCCACCCGTTGTAGCTAGAACAAGCGACGTGTCTATGCGCCAAGTAGCCTTGCGCCAAGCAGCCTTCTTGCCAGCAAAGACTGCATATCACGGCGCCCCTCGGCAATCAGGTAGATGATGACTTGGCTGCCTGTAACACGGTAGATCACGCGGTACGGCTTGAAGAAGGTCTGGCGGTATTCTTTGATCCCAAGGCCGATCAGTTCCTTCGGATAGCTACCGCGTTCCGGGCATTTCGACAGACTCTCCACGACGTCCAGCAACGAATTCAACACATGGTGGGCGTTGGCCACGCAGTCGAATTCGGAGATGTGGTCGTGGATGGCCTCCAGGTCCTGCTCCGAACCCTCGGCGAGCAGAACCTCGAACTTGGCAGATGTGCCTGCCATCCTACTTAGGCTCGCTTGGCGCGGAGGCGGGCAACGACCTCAGCCACGGGCTTGACCTTGCCAGCGACTACATCCTGGTTGCCCAGTGCAAGGATTTTTAGCAAGGCCAGTGTTTCTTGCGTCTCTTCGAACTAAGCGACGTCCTGCAGGACAGCCTTCGCTTCACCGTTTTGGGTGATGACCATCGGTTCACGCTGCTCCGCGAGGCGCGTCAGAACCTCCGCTGCGTTGGCTTTGAGATAGCTGATCGGCTTGACTTGCGATGAGTAGCGCATGGCCGTGCTCCAGACTTAATAAAGACTGAATATAGTCTCGTTATGGGCTAATGACAAGGCGCCTGAGTCGGATGCGCTGGTGCCATCAAGGAGAACAAGGCGATGAGCTGCTGCCAAAGCCATTATCGGCATGCGCTACGACGCCACCGAAAGATGGCCGGCCTTACCGAAGTGCTGTGCTACGGCACCGCCGTCCTGGTCGAACCAGAGACACGCGGCGCGCAGAGTTAGTGCGATTTGGGATGGTGGAGCGGATGGGGATCGAACCCACGACCTTCGCATTGCGAACGCGACGCTCTCC
>JBGSKT010000222.1:0-2750 GCA_041741075.1 Lysobacterales bacterium | reverse complement strand
GCACGGCTCTCGGCCAGCCTCGGCCTGGACGATCGCAGCGACGGCGAGCGGCTGCAACGGCTGCTGCAACGCCTCGGCCTGCCCACCGTCATCCCCGATGCACTGTCCGCCGATGCGCTGTACCGGTTGATGGCGCTGGACAAAAAAGTGCTGGCCGGACGCATGCGCCTGATCCTGATGCGCGGCATCGGCCGAGCTGAAATCGTCAGCGATGCCCCGGAGGACCTGATCCTCGCAGCGCTCAAAGCAGTTGGGGCGGGTGACAGAGGACAGAAGACGGAAGACAGATGACAGAGGACCACGTCGTCCCGGCACAGGCCGGGACCCAGTAGTTGGCGCTCGCGCCAGCGTTGGGACTGGGCCCCGGCCTGCGCCGGGGCGACGGTTTTCTGTATTCTGTCCTCTGTCCTCTGTCCTCCGTCTTCTGAACGCCATGGCCTACCTGATCCGTCCGATAGAACCCCGCGATGACCCGGCGATCGCCCGGGTAATCCGCACGGTCATGCCCGAATTCGGCGCCGATGGCCCCGGCTTTGCCATCCACGACCCGGAAGTCGCCGCGATGAGCGCGGCCTACGCCATACCACGCGCGGCCTATTTCGTAGTCGAGCGCGAGGGCGAGGTGCAGGGTGGTGGCGGCGTCGCCGCCTTGCTCGGTGGCGACCCCGATGTCTGTGAGCTGCGCAAGATGTACTTCCTGCCGGCACTGCGCGGCTGTGGTGCCGGCAGCGCCCTGATGCGGACCTGCCTGGACGCGGCCCGCGGTTTCGGCTTCAAGCGCTGCTATCTGGAAACCCTGACCGGCATGGACGCGGCCAAGACGCTGTATCGCAAGAGTGGCTTCCGCCCGATTCCACAATCTCTGGGACAAACCGGACATTTCGGCTGCGACAGCTTTTTTCTCCTCGATCTCCAGTAGGCTGGCGGTGAGCGCAGCGGTTTTTAACGGCGGAGCCGGTCACCCCAGCAAGCACGCTTCGATGCGGCAACGACGCTGGAGTGACCGGCTCCGCCGTTAAAAACCGCTGCGCTCACCGCCAGCCTACGCGCTCAATCCCGGCCGCCGAGCGCCCCCATGAACTGCCGGTAATAGACCAGCTCGGCCAAGGATTCGCGGGCGTCGGCGAGCGCCGTGTGCGCACCTTCCTTCTTGAAGCCCTCGATCAACCCGGGCCGCCAGCGCCGGGCCAGTTCCTTGAGCGTGGACACATCCAGATTGCGGTAGTGGAAGAACCGTTCCAGCGCCGGCATCAGCCGCACCATAAAGCGGCGGTCCTGGCAAATCGAATTGCCGCACATCGGCGACTTGCCGGGCGGCACCCATTGCGCCAGAAATGCCAGCGTGGCCTGCTCGGCGGTGGCGGCATCGACCGTCGATTCAAGCACCCGCTGCCACAGGCCGGAACTGCTGTGGTGCGACCGATTCCAGTCGTCCATCGCCTGCAATCGCGCCAAGGGTTGATGCAGGGCGAGCTCCGGCCCCTCGGCAAGCACGTTCAGATTCTTGTCGGTGACCAGGGTGGCGATTTCGATGATCGCGTCCTGGTCTGGATCCAGGCCGGTCATTTCCAGATCGATCCAGATCAGGTTGGCTTCGTTCAACACTTGGAATCCCTCAGCAAATTGGCGTTGTAAGTGGTCCATCGTAGCCCAGCCAACCTGATCTGGTGATGTTTGCCTCCACAACCCCCGCCGCTGCGCGGCGCGCCCCTTGACTCAAGGGGGTGAAGCGCCATGCTTTCGACATGCGTTGAAGCGCATGTCGAATGGCGCTGAACGCCCGCGCCGACGCGCGGGCCGGGGCACAGCACCAGGGACGGGTACTTGCCGCAAACTCCCCCATGCTTTCGACATGCGTTGAAGCGCATGTCGAATGGCGCTGAACGCTTTCACCATGCCACCTCCGCCAATCCCCAATCCGTCGTCCCGGCGGAAGCCGGGACCCAGTAGGTGGGGCGCGGCGCCGTCAGGACTGGGCCCCGGCTTCCGCCGGGGCGACGGCTTTTTTCCCCAATCCCCAATCCCCAATCCCCAATCCACCTCCGTCATCCCTCATCCGCCCCCGCCCGTCGCCCCCGCTTGCCGCGGAAATACCCGGACAACAGCGCCGCCGCGGGCTCGGCCAGCACTCCCGAACGCACGTCGATGCGATGGTTGTGGCGCTCCGAACGCAGCAAATCGAAAGCGCTGCCATCGGCCCCGGTTTTGGGATCGGGGGCACCATAGACCACCCGCGCGATGCGGGCGTGGACCATCGCCATCGCGCACATGGCGCAGGGTTCCAGGGTCACATAAAGCGTGCAGCCGACCAGGCGGTGATTGCCGAGCGCGCGGCCGGCGGCGCGCAGCGCCACGATCTCGGCGTGCGCGCTGGGATCGCATTCGCTGATATTGCGGTTCCAGCCCTGGCCGATCACGGCCCCGTTCGGACCCAGCACCAGGGCCGCCACCGGCACCTCGTCGTCCTCGCTGACCGCGCGCTCGGCCAGGGCGAGCGCCACGCGCATCCAGTGTTCATCGCCGTACTGTTGCGGATTGGTCATCGACTTGGTCCTGCCATATCCGCCAGTTTACTGCGGCTGCCGGCCACGGCCGGCGCCACAGCCGACTGCGCCGACCAAGCAAGCGACGGACCGCGCCACAGCAACACTTCAGCGGATATAGTGGCCAGCGGTGTGGCGGCGAGCCAGCGGCGAGGAGCAAACCCATGAGCGAACGATTTCCCCTGTACGACGCGGCCGGCGTTGATG
>JBGSKT010000221.1:0-4495 GCA_041741075.1 Lysobacterales bacterium | reverse complement strand
GCCACTGCCGCGCGGGTAGCGCACCGCGGCCGGGCCGACGTGCTGGAATCCGGTGCTGAGCATCTGCCGGCACTCGTGTTCGTCGGCCGGCGCCATCAGCAGCATGTTCGGAATCGCGCGCAGGAAGGACAGGTCGAAGCTGCCGGCGTGGGTGGCGCCATCCGGGCCGACCACGCCGCCACGATCGAGCGCGAACAACACGTCCAGATTCTGCAGCGCCACGTCGTGGATCAGCTGGTCGTAACCGCGCTGCAGGAAGGTCGAATAGATCGCGACCACCGGTTTCATGCCCTCTACGGCCATACCCGCCGCCAGGGTTACCGCGTGCTGCTCGGCGATCGCCACATCGAAATAGCGCCCGGGGTATTCCTGCGAAAATCGCACCAGCCCGGAGCCCTCGCGCATCGCCGGAGTGATACCGAGCAGGCGCGGGTCGGCCGCGGCCATGTCGCACAACCAGTCGCCGAATACTTCGGTGTAGCTCTGCTTGGCCGGTTTGGCCTTTTGTTTTACGCCGACATCGGGGTCGAACGGGCCGACTGCGTGGTAGCCGATCTGGTCGTTCTCGGCATGTTGGTAGCCCTTGCCCTTGGTGGTGATGACATGCAGCAGTTGCTGGCCACCAAGCCCGCGCAGCGTGCGCAGCGCCGGGACCAGGGCGCCCAGGTCGTGGCCATCGATCGGGCCGGTGTAGTGAAAACCCATTTCCTCAAACAGCGCCGAGGGCACGAACATGCCCTTGGCGTGTTCCTCCCAGCGGCGCAGGAAGCGCGCCAGGGCATTTTGCCGTCCGACCAGGCGCTTGCCACCCTCACGGATCGCGTTGAGCGTGCCGCTGGCCATCATGCGTCCGAGCATGCGGGTCAATCCGCCGACATTTTCCGAGATCGACATGCGGTTGTCGTTCAAGATCACCAGCAGGTTCGGTGGCGGGTCCATGCCACCGGCGTGGTTCAGCGCCTCATAAGCGAGGCCGGCGGTCATCGCGCCATCGCCGATCACCGCCACCACATGGCGTGGATCGCCGCGCTGGGCGAGCGCGATGGCCATGCCCAGGGCGGCCGATATCGAAGTCGAGGAATGGCCCACACCGAAAGTGTCGTAGTCGCTTTCTTCGCGGCGCGGAAATGGCGCCAGGCCGTTGCGCTGCTTGATGCTGTGGATGCGGTCGCGGCGACCGGTGAGTATCTTGTGCGGGTAACACTGGTGCCCGACATCCCAGACCAGGCGGTCGGTCGGCGTGTCGAACAGATAGTGCAAGGCGATGGTCAGCTCGATCACGCCGAGACCGGCGCCAAAATGTCCACCGACCTGGGCGACCTGTTCGATCAGGAAGGCGCGCAGTTCAGCGGCGATTGCCGGCAGCTCGGATTCTTCTGCCTGGCGCAGATCGGCGGGAATCTGGATGCAAGACAGATGTGGATAGCGGCTTGGGTCAATGCTCATGCGCCCATTGTCGGAGTAGCCCGTCCGCACCGCAACCATCAACGGGCAAGCTGCCCGCGCCCTGCCCGCTTTGGCTGCCTGGGGACATTCGGGGCCTCGGGCGGCGGCAGGCCGAGCGCGACCGGAATAAGCGCCGATCGATGACATCGGCAGCAGGCCGGCCAGCGGCCGGCCTTCACCTGCCTGAATTGCCCGCAACCGGGTTCGGTCGCGGGCCTGAAAATCAGCGGCGGTTCATCGCTATCACGCACACTGGCAGCACGTCCTCAGGAGGGGCGCATCATGACCACAATCACCCGCTTCGTTTGTTTCCTCGGCCTGGCGTTGGCTGGCGTTGCGCTCAGTGCCCCGGCGCATGCCGGACGCGATCATGTCAGCATCGGCCTGCAAGGCGGCGGTTATGGTGGTAGCCATGGCGGCGGCCACTCGGTCGGCTACGGCCACCGCGGTGGACATGGTCGCCACGGCGGCCACGGCGGCAGCAGTTACCTGTCGATCGGCTACAGCAGCGGTTACGGCTACGGCTACCCAAGTTCTGGTTATGGCTACGGCGGTGGCTACGCCTACCCGTCCTACGGCTACAGCTACGGCTACCCGAGCCAAAGCTACTACGGCTCCGGCTACGGCCATTCCTACGGTGGCCATTACTACCCGCGCAGCTATGGCTACCGGTCGCACTACGACTACGGCCATCACAACTACCGCGGCCATGACCGCCCGCGCTCGCGCAGCTACCGCGGCGATTCCCGTCGCTACGACCGCGGCTATTCGGGTTCGCGCAGCTATTACGACGGCAACCGTGGCCATTCCCGCGGCGACCACCGCCGTTGACTCCAGTCCCACACCAGTTCGGTGGCGAAACACTATCGCCACCTGAACCCGGCTTCAAAGCACAAACCCGGCCTCGCGCCGGGTTTGTGCTTTTGGGCGTCGTCTCGGTTGCCGTCGCCCCGATTCACTCGAAGCCGTTCGCGAACAGCGACGACGGATCGCACTGAACATTCGGTCCCTGGCAGGGATCGGACTTGGGCGCCCCGGCCTGGGGGAACTCCAGCCCATCGATCTGGCCATCGCCATCGGAGTCGGCGCGCTGGGGATTGGTGCCGATCACGAACTCCATGGCATCGGCCAGCAGATCGAAATCGCTGTCGATATTCCGATAAGCGTAACCGAGCAAGGTCGGGCTGCCGGCCGGCAACGCCTCGGTATAGCCCTGGGATTCCATGCCGGCGCGATTGAATTCCAGAAACACCGCGCAATCGTCTTCAGCCGGATTGCACTGGCGATACAGCCGCTCGGCACCCACCGGGATGCAGGCGGGCTCCTGCGCGCAAGGCGCGTAGATGAAACCCTGGCGATGAAAATAGCGATAGCCATCGGCGACCATGGCGGCCACATCGGCGGCCGAGCTGGCCAGGGTCACATCGCGGTTGTTGCTATTGCAGCCAGCGCCACCGACACAGCCCAGCGGCCACGGCCGGATGCGTTCAAGCAGGAACAAAGGGATCAGCGGCGGATTCGTGGGATCGGGTTTGTTCTCGGTGCTGAGCACGAAAAATAGCGCGCCAGGATTGAGGAACGACACCAACAAAGGATCGTGCGGAAAATCGAAGTAACCGGGCACACTGCCACCACTGGACAGATAGCCGCCATTGCCGTTCAGGATCAGCGCCACCGCCCCCTGTGGCGTGGCACTGTAGGCAAAATCGGTGGCGCTGCCGCCCCACATTTCGAATATCGGGGTCGCCCGGTTTTTGACCACCTGCCCGGCCACCCGGCCCAGCACTGCCTGCACCGCTGCGTCCGCGTCGACCAGCCCGTACCCGAGCTTGGCGTCCCAATCCAGACCCAACTGCGAGCGGTCGGTGCTGGTGGCGAGCAGATCGCGCACGCCGATCGGCTCGAACACGCTGCCCACCGGGTCGCCTGGCAACAGCAGCGGGTTGACCGAGAGCATGAGTCCGACCACGCCCGAAACGATCGGCGCCGACATCGAGGTGCCGGTGCAGGGGCCATGGCCGTCGCTCATCACGCCGAGCACGCCATCGCCGCAGTCCACCGCCACGTTCCAGTTCTGGCCGCGGTAAAAAGTGGAATCGATCTGGCGCGCCGGCACCACCACTTCCTGCTTCGGGTCGCCAGTGATCGTGGTCCAGTTGGAGCCGCATTCGCTGGTATTGCCAGGTGACGGGCAACCATCCAGATGATTCGGCGGCGGGTCGGGGTCCTGGTTCCAGAAGGCCAGGTTCTCATCCACCCCGCCGGCCGCCACCAGGCGCGGATCGCGCGCCGGAAAACCGATGCGGGTGCGGTCGTTGCCCGAGGCCGCGACCAGGACCACGCCATTGACCCTGGCGAACTCGAAGGCACGGCATTGCGAGTTGCTGGGGTTCTGCTGACAAAAAAACGTGGCCACGCCCGGCAGATTGTTGGCGACGCTCATGTTCAAGACCTGCACGCCGCGATCGGTGAGATAGGTAATTGCAGCGGCGGCGGCAGTACCACTCGAAGAAACTGTTACCCGACCCGCTTGGCAGCGCTCGAAACCAATTCTCATCGGTTGTACACCGCAATGCGGACACACCCCTTGGCTCGCATCCGCGTTGGCGTGGCTGGCCCCGACCAGGCCCAGCACATGGGTGCCATGGCCGGCGAACCAGGGGCGCATCAGCCGGTCGGCGATCGGATCGTCGACGGTGACATCGCAGGCGGTGCCGGTCGCCGCGCCCGGCGGAATCGCCACCGGCTCCATCTCGTCCAGATTGGTATCGCAGGTCGAGGGAGCCGGGAACGCGCAGTCGGCCACGGTCTGGCTGGCACCCAGCCGCCCCAGGTCCAGGGTGTCCGCGGTGATCGTATTGCCCCCGGTCAACTGGCCGGTACCATCGAAAGCGAGCAGGTCGGGATGGCCGGTGTCGTAGCCGTTGTCGAGCACCCCGACCCGCGCCCAGCCGCCGACCCGCGCCCAGGCCTGGGGCAGGCGCAATTGCGTCCGCCAGTCCGGGATCCCTCCGACGCTATCAGGCGAAAGCGGGCCCGGAGCGGGCGT
>JBGSKT010000220.1:0-3780 GCA_041741075.1 Lysobacterales bacterium | reverse complement strand
GTCTGGGTGCATGCCAGCGCCGCCGACCAGGTCGCGGCACGGCGCGGCGAACGCGGGCTGATCGCCTCCGAGCTGTTCGACCAGTTCGGCCCGCTGCTCAATCCATGATCGGTCTACGGCTTGCCAATCCGGCGGCGACCGAAGCGCTGGGCGCAAGGCTGGCCACGCTGCTGACGCCGCCGCTGCTGATCGGACTGAGCGGCGATCTCGGTGCCGGCAAGACCACCCTGGTGCGCGCCCTGGTCAATGCCCTGGTGCCCGGGACCATCGTCAAGAGTCCGACTTACAGTCTGGTCGAGTCCTATCCATTGCCGGGCGGCCGCGAATTGCACCATCTGGATCTGTATCGTCTGCGCGATCCGACCGAGCTGGAGCAGCTCGGTCTTGACGATCTGCTCGGGCCGAACGCGCTGCTGCTGATCGAGTGGCCGGAACGCGGCGAACCGCTGTTGCCGCCAAGGGATCTCGACCTGGTCTTCAGCCATGCCGGGGATGCGCGCGATGTGGCGCTGGTGGCGCATTCGGTGCCAGCTGCCGGGATCCTGCGGGACCTGGCCCCGCCTGGGTGATTCCCTTGAGCGTTAAGGAGTTTCCGGGTATTGGTCAGGTATTATTTAAGAAGGCGTCACAGGTAGCGGATTTCAAAGGATAAAGTCCTTGCATTCGCTTCCCGGTCGCGGTTCAATACCGCCATGTTGCGCCTGCTCCGGCCCCTGCTGCTGTTTTTGCTGATCGGTTCGCTCGGCCCCGTCTCGGCGCTGGAGCTGACCGGACTCCGGCTGTGGGCGGCCGACGACCACACCCGGGTGGTGTTTGATCTGTCGGCCGAGCCGGACTACAAACTGTTTCTGCTCGAATCGCCACCGCGTCTGGTGCTGGATTTCCGTGCCGGCCGCGACGCCGGCCTGGCGCTGCCAGCCGCCAAGGGGGTGGTGCAAGGACTGCGCACCGGCCGCCAGGGTGAGCAGTTGCGCGTGGTGCTGGATCTGGATCGGTCGGTGCAGCCACGTTCGTTCGTGTTGCCACCGGCGAAGGGCAAGCCGCGGCGGCTGGTGCTCGATCTATACAAAGCGGACGGCGCGCTGGCGGTGGTCAAGACCGTGGAAATGATCCAGCCTGCGCTGACGCGCAAGGTGGTGATCGCAATCGACGCAGGCCACGGCGGCGAGGACCCGGGTGCGATCGGCGCCAAAGGTTCGCACGAGAAAGACCTGACTCTGGCGGTGGCACGCGAACTGGCGCGACAGATCGACGCCGAACCGGGCATGAGCGCGGTGCTGATCCGCGACCGGGATTTCTTCATTCCGCTGGAACAGCGTTATGCGATCGCCCGCAAGGCGCGCGCCGACCTGTTTCTGTCGATCCACGCCGACGCCTTCGCCAACCGGGCGGCGCGTGGCTCTTCGGTATTCGTGCTGTCCAGTCGTGGCGCCTCCAGCGAAGCAGCACGCATGCTGGCCACCCAGGAAAATCAGTCCGACTTGGTTGGTGGCGTCTCGCTCGGCGACAAGGATTCGACCCTGGCTGCGGTGCTGCTCGACCTGTCGCAGAGCGCCACCATGGAGGCCAGCGAAAGCGTGGCGATGAACCTGCTGCGCGGGCTGGCGCGGATCGGCAATGTGCACAAGAGCGAGGTGCAGCGCGCCAATTTCGTGGTGCTGCGCTCGCCCGATGTGCCCTCGGTGCTGGTCGAGACCGGTTTCATCACCAACCCGAGCGAAGAGCAGCGGCTGCACGATCAGAACCATCGCAGCAAGCTGGCGGCGGCGGTGGTGGTCGGTGTGCGCGATTACTTCGCCAATACGCCCCCACCCGGAACCCTGTTCGCCAGCAATCCGCAGCGGCCCAGCCAGCATGTGGTCGCCCGTGGCGAATCACTGTCGCTGATCGCCGGCCGCCACCAGGTCAGCGTGGACGAACTGCGTCGGGTCAATCGCCTGGCCGGCGACAACATCGTGGTCGGCGCCGTGCTGAACTTGCCGAACACGCCCTGAGTCCCGCCACTCGATCGACTCAAGCTTGCGTCTCGCCGCATTGCGCCACGCCATGGCCCAGCCTTGGCCTGGGTCTGCAATCGTGGCGTAGCCCGAAGCCAGGCAAGGTCGATGGCCGCGTCGCCTACCCACCATCCGAGCGCAGCACCGACCGAAAGGACGGAAGCCGCGTTCCGCCGTGATCGTGAGCAATGACGCCGCCAACCGGAACCTGACGCGGGTGGTGGTGGTGCCGTTGACCAGCAACATCGAACGGGTCTATCCGGGAGAAGCCGTGGTGTCGGTGGGCGGGCAGAGCAGCAAGGCGATGGCCGACCAGATTATGGCCGCCGACAAATCGCGACTCAAAAGCCGGCTTGGCACTCTCTCCAAGGCCGATATGCAGGCCGTCGAGGATGTGCTCAAGGTGCAACTGGCGCTACCACGGTAGTCCCTATTTGTCGCGCCAGCCGGCGGTTGTCGCGGGCTTCGACCGACGCATGCCGAAGAAATCGGCGGCGCAATTCGGTGAACGGCAAGCCAATCCGCGAGCCCAAGCCAGCTTCCCCATGGGATCCTCCCAGCAGCACCGCGGACTCGCCATCGCCGCGATCGCGCGGGCCGCTGGCTGAACGGCGCGGGTGCGGAGCCCGATAATTGAACTGCGTCAAAATGCCGCATTCGGGGCGGAGTAGTGTGGCGGCTATCCAAAGCGGCGCAAGCCGTGCCGAATATTTTCAGCCGTCGCCATGGCGACGGCGACGGATTTCCGTTGCCCGCAGGAGTGCGTTGATGAACCGCTGCCGTTTTGCCCTTGGTCTGTTTTGGACCGTCGTGGTCGGGTTCGGAGCGGTGGCGCCGGTCGCCGCAGACGATGCACCGCCGGGTCGTGGTGCCGCCCTGTTTCTGCAGAAAGGCTGCACCGGTTGTCACAGCCTGCACGGGCAGGGCGGCGACATCGGCCCGAATCTCGATGATGTGCGCAGCCGCCTGCGCGCCGAGTACCTGTACCAATGGCTGCGCGACCCGCAGGCGATCAAGCCCGGCACCGCCATGCCCAATCTGCACCTGACCGACGACGAGCGCGCCGAATTGGTGTTTTTCCTGCTGGAACCCGGCCCGGCGGTGGCCGGCAGTCCCGCCACCGAGACGCCGACCACGCCGCTATTGGTCTCGCGGGTGGCCGGTGGGGTGGTGTCGAATCCGCCCGACATCGATCGCGATTCGCACGAAAACGATTACCTGAGCGCAGGTGTCAACAGTTCCTACACCGACCAGCAACGTTATTCCATACAGGATCAGATCCAGAGCTTCATTCCGCCGATCTACGAGCCGGTGCTGACTCAGTCGGCATTCGTACTGCCACCCGGGGCGCTGCGCTTCCAGTCCTCGTATCGCCAGGCGGCGAAGATGGATGCAATGGATGTTGCTGGCCAGATGCAACTCGGCGCGCGTTTCGTCGATTTCGATTTACAGCGTTCATTCGTGGATTTCGATGCGTTTCTCGGCCTGGATGGCAATACCACCTTGCGCGTCAACGTGCCTGTTCTGTTTACCTCGATGGATGCCGAACTCAAGCCGGGGTTCTTCGAGCCGGTGTCGGTATTTCCGCAGGGCAGCTCGCGCGCGATCGGCGATGTCAGTGTGTTCCTGAAGAAAAAGTTCGTCGATCAGGGGAATTTCCCGATTGCGCTGGCTGGGGTCGCTGCGCTGCGACTGCCGACCGGGGCCGACCACGAACGCTTCGACCCGCGCACCACCGTGAACATCATGGGCAGCGACATGCTGCTGCCGTTGCCGGCGGTGG
>JBGSKT010000219.1:0-5218 GCA_041741075.1 Lysobacterales bacterium | reverse complement strand
GCCCACTCGGTCGCGCCGACGCAATCCACAGTGTGGCCGCCGCGATCCGGGCCAGCGTGCGCGCGCACACGGTCGCCGATGTGCCGGTCGGTGCATTCCTTTCTGCCGGCATCGATTCGGCGATGATCGCCGACCTCCTGGCCGAACCCGGCCAGCGCCCGCACCTGCTGACCCTGGGTTTTGCCGAATATGCCGGCAGCGCCAACGACGAAGTGCCCTTGGCCGAAGCATTGGCGCGTCGACTGGACGCCTGGCACAGCACCCTGATGGTGAGCCGCCAGGACTTCGAGGACGAGCGTGAAAAGTTGCTGGCGGCCATGGACCAGCCCTCGATCGATGGCGTCAACACCTGGTTCATTGCCCGCGCCGCCGCACGCATGGACTTGAAGGTAGCGCTGTCCGGGCTGGGCGGCGATGAGTTGTTCGCCTCCTATCCGAGTTTTCATCAAGTGCCCAGGCTGGTGCGTTACGGCCGCGTGTTTCGGGGTGCGCCCCGGCTGGGCCGATGGCTGCGACATCCGGCGGCGCGGCTGTCGCCGCCGCTCCCGCCCAAGTTGGCCGGATTGCTGGAATACAGCGCTAGCGTCGGCAGCGCTTACTTGTTGCGACGTTGCCTGTATGCACCGTGGGAACTGCCGGCACTGCTCGGGCGGGAGCTGGCCGAAACCGGCCTGGAACGATTGCAGACGCAGCCCATGCTCGGTCGCACCACCGCCGGCAACGGCAACCAGCGCCTGCAGGTATCCGCGCTCGAAATGAGCTGGTACATGCGCAACCAGTTGCTGCGCGACGCCGACTGGGCGGGCATGGCGCAGTCGCTGGAAATCCGCCTGCCCCTGGTCGATATCGACCTGCTGCGCAGCGCCGCGCCGATCTTTGCCGCCCATCCCGACATCCGCAAGGCCGAGCTCGCGGCGGTGGCCGCGCCGAGAATATCGCCGCAGGTGCTGCACCGTCCAAAGACCGGTTTTTCGATACCGGTACGGGATTGGCTGCTGCCGCATTCGGGTGGGAAGGGCCGCGGACTGCGCGACTGGGCCCGGTTCATTTACCGGCGTCAGTGGGAAGCCGCCTGATGCGGGTACTGTTGTTGACCACGGATGCCTATGGCGGGCACGGCGGCATCGCGCTGTACAACCGCGACATCGCCGACGCCCTGGCCGCCATGCCGACGGTACGCGAAGTCGTGGTGCTGCCGCGCAACCAGCCGTTCCCGGCCGTTGGGGTGCCGGACAAGGTCAGGTTTCTGGGCGCGGCGGCCGGCAGCAAGTGGCGCTACATCCTGCTTGCCTTGCGCTGTGCGCTGTCGACATTCGACCTGGTGATCTGCGGGCACGTCAATCTGCTGCCCCTGGCGGCGCTACTCCGTCTTCGCCTGCGTTGTCCGATGGTGCTGATGGTTTATGGCATCGATGTCTGGCAGCAGTTGCACCGATCGACGCGATTCTGGTTGCGGCGGGTCAGCGCGATCTGGTCGATCAGCGCGGTAACCCGCGAGCGCATGAATGCCTGGGCGCAACTACCGGCCGCGATGTATACCCTGCTGCCGAACGCGATCCATCTGGATCGCTATGGCGTGCGGCCCCGGTCCGCCGAACTGATCGCGCGCTATCGCCTGCACGGACGCAAGGTGATCGCCACGTTTGCCAGGCTTCCCGGCGCCGAACGCTACAAGGGGGTCGATGAAGTGCTGGAGGTCCTGCCCGGGTTGGTTGCCGCTGATCCGGGTCTGGTCTATCTGGTTGCGGGCGATGGCGAGGATCGGTCACGCCTGCAGGCCAAGGCGCGGGCGCTGGGTCTGGGCGAACACGTGGTGTTTACCGGCTTCGTCGAAGAACGCGAAAAAGCCGACCATTACCGCCTGGCCGATGCCTTCGTCATGCCCGGCCGCGGCGAAGGTTTTGGTTTTGTGTTTCTGGAAGCGCTGGCCTGCGGCGTGCCGGTGGTGGGCAGTGTCCTGGATGGCAGCCGCGAGGCCCTGCGCGAAGGCGAGCTGGGCGAACTGGTCGATCCGCGCGATCCGGAATCGGTACGCAACGGCATCGTGCGTGCCTTGCACAAGCCGATTGGGATCCCGCCCGGACTGGACTATTTCGCCTGGCCCAATTTCCGCATTCGGCTGCAGGCAGCAGTCGAGGCGGTGTTGCCCCAACGCACGAGTGGATGAGACCGAACCATTCACCCAGATCGTAAACGTGAAGGGCCGAAGCCCCTCCCCCGGACCGTTCGCCCTGAGCGCAGGCCCGCAGGGCCGAAGTCGAAGGGCCAGTCCTGATCCCATCGAAAGGCCCACACTGCACCTTGCACATTCCCATCCACTGATCGAGTCAACCCTTGTCCAACACAACCCATCCCCGCACTGCCCTGATCTGCGGCGTCTCCGGCCAGGACGGTGCCTATCTGGCGCGCTTTCTGCTCGGCCAGGGTTATCGCGTCGCCGGCACCACCCGCGACGCGCAAATGAGCAGCCTGTCCAATCTGGACCGACTCGGCATCCGCGGCCGGGTCGAAGTCGCCTCGATGGCGATCAACGACTTCCGCAGCGTGTTGCAGGTTCTGGCCCGGTTTCAGCCACACGAGGTCTACAACCTCGCTGGCCAGAGTTCGGTCGGGTTGTCGTTCGAACAGCCGGTCGAAACCCTGGACAGCATCAGCGTCGGCACCCTCAATCTGCTCGAAGGCATCCGCTTTCTCGACCGTTCGATCCGTCTGTACAACGCCGGCTCCAGCGAATGTTTCGGCGATACCGGCGAACATCCGGCCGACGAAGACACCCCGTTCCGTCCGCGCAGCCCCTATGCAGTGGCGAAGGCGGCGGCGTTTTGGGAAGTGGCCAACTACCGCGAGGCCTATGGTCTGTTCGCCTGCTCCGGAATCCTGTTCAACCATGAATCGCCGCTACGCCCGGAACGCTTCGTCACCCAGAAAATCGTCCGCGCCGCCTGTCGCATCAAAGCCGGCAGCGGTGAACGCCTGCGGCTCGGCAATCTGGATATCCACCGCGACTGGGGCTATGCGCCGGAATATGTCGAAGCCATGCAGCGCATGCTGCAGCAGGATCGGGCCGAAGATTTCGTGATCGCGACCGGAACCACCCAATCACTGCGCGCTTTCGTGGCCGCCGCTTTCGATGCAGTCGGCCTGGACTGGCAGGCCCATGTCGATACCGACCCGGCGCTGATGCGCCCCACCGACCTGCGCTCGGGTCGCGCCGATCCAGCGCGCGCCGAACAAATCCTCGGCTGGCGCGCGCACACCCAGATGCCCGAAGTCGTGCAGCTAATGGTTGCCGCCGAACAGTCCCGAGCACAACCCAGCCCGCAGGGTGAATAAAGTAGGGTGGATAAGCAAAGCGCATCCACCGGGCTTCGGCAGGGACGTAGTCGCCGCACGAGATTCATTGGATGATGGGCGGCACGGTGGATGCGCTGCGCTTATCCACCCTACGCAGGCCAGCCTACCCGCGTAATCGCCGTTAATTCCCCAGCACCACACGACCCGCAATGCGCCTCAACCAAACCGAAGTCCAGATGATCTGTCGACTGACACGCCAGGAAGCCGGGGAGCGGTCTCGTGTGCGCGTATTCGGCTCCAGACTGGATGACGCCGCG
The DNA here is from genome assembly GCA_041741075.1 of Lysobacterales bacterium. Classification (GTDB taxonomy): domain Bacteria; phylum Pseudomonadota; class Gammaproteobacteria; order Xanthomonadales; family Ahniellaceae; genus 0-14-3-00-62-12. The sequence goes on along the minus strand of JBGSKT010000219.1, from coordinate 1,607 downwards.
CGCGGTGGCGATCTCGACCTGATGCTGGAATTGCCCGAGTCCGTCGCCAACCCGGCACTGCTGGCGGCAACATTGTCCGCGCGCATTTCACGGGCCATGCACGGACGCAAAGTGGACGTGCTGATCAGCGCACCCAACCTCGTGCGCCTGCCCATCCACGACTTGGCATTCAGCGAAGGACGATTGCTATGACCATCGAACCGAAGCTCGCGCTGCGCCTGCAATTTTTGGTTCGCGTCGTGCGCAAGGAATGCCAACACCTCGCGACCACCGACCAGCGTCTGTTTGCCAGTGCTTTCACATTGGCCCAAGCAGTCCAGATGGACAAAGACGTCGATCTGGCGGAACGGGTGGAAGCCTTCGTGGGCCGATTCAGCCGCCTGCAAGATACCCTCGGCGACAAACTACTGCCTTCGCTGCTGGCGGCGCTGGGCGAGAAGGTAGCTGCCGCCATCGACAACCTGGATCGCGCCGAACGCCTTGGTCTGCTCCAATCCGTTGACCTGTGGCTGACCCTGCGCACGCTCAGAAATCAGATGGTTCACGAATATGTGGAAGACCCGGCTGTGCTCGCCGGCGCGCTGCAGTCCGGCCATGATTCTGTACCCATGTTGCTCGCCACCGCCGACCGGATGATCGCCGAAATCGTCCAGCGCGGTTGGGCCTGAGGCATACCACCGGAACCTGCATCCGGGCTACCGCACCGGCACATGCACGAAACCATGAACGACCGCGACCTCAAAGAACATTACTTCGGCCACCAGCACCTCACGCTGATCGAGCCGCTGCAGGGCTGGCGCATGCTCGACTGGCGCGAGCTATGGGCTTACCGCGAGCTGCTCTGGGTGCTGACCGCGCGCGACATCAAGGTGCGCTACAAACAAACCGTGCTCGGTGCCGCCTGGGCCGTGCTGCGGCCGCTGCTGACCATGCTGATCTTCAGCGTGGTGTTCGGCCGCCTGGCCAAAATGCCCTCCGACGGCGTGCCCTATCCGGTGTTCGTCTACGCCGCCCTGCTGCCCTGGACCTTTTTCGCCGCCGCGATCAGCACGTCCGGACAGTCGCTGGTCGGCTCCACCCATCTGGTCAGCAAGGTCTACTTCCCGCGCCTGATCATTCCCCTGTCCTCGATCGGCGCCGGCTTGGTCGATCTGGCCATCTCCACCGTCATCCTGTTGCTGCTCATGCTCTGGTACGGGGTCGGCTGGACCCCCCACCTGCTGGCGGCGCCACTGCTGCTGGTTGCGGTGGTCTTCACCGCGCTCGGCGTCGGCACCCTGCTGTCGGCATTGACCGTGGCCTATCGCGACTTCACCCACATCACCCCGTTCATGGTGCAGATCTGGATGTATGTCACCCCGGTGGTGTTTCCGATCAGCCTGGTGCCGGAAAAATGGCGCTGGGCGCTGTATCTCAATCCGATGACCGGCCTGGTCGAAGGATTCCGCGCCGCATTCCTGGGCCGGCCGTTCGACCTGCCCGGCATCGGCCTGTCCTGCGCCATGGCGGTCATCATCTTTCTGCTCGGCGTCGCCTACTTCGAAAAAGTCGAACGCCGCTTCGCCGACATCATCTGATGCCCGAAAACCCGCCGAACCGATCCGCAA
>JBGSKT010000218.1:0-8271 GCA_041741075.1 Lysobacterales bacterium | reverse complement strand
GTGGTCAGCACTTGGTCCAGCGCAGGCGCGGCACCGCCGGCCAGGGCGGCGGCGAATTCGCGCGCACGACGATCCTTGAACTGCGCGCGCTGCCATTGCCAGCAGGCTGCCGATCCGAACAGGAGCAAGGCAGCGGCCAGCAAGACCAGCGAATACCATCGGGGGGTATGCAAGAGCGCGTGCCTCAGACCCGGACCGGGCTACAATGGGGAAAACCCGCAATCGGCGGCCCGAAACCAGCCCGGGCGTCGGTCAGCGCATGGTTTCATGCTTTCCTTTCCTCCGCGCCCTGCGTCCGCTGCCATGCCCCAGAAACTGCTGATCATTGCCGCCTTCCTGGTGATCCTCTACAACCTGGGCGCCGGCCTGTACTACATGATGACCGACAAGGGCGGCAGCGATCGCACCGTCAACGCGCTGACCCGGCGCATCGCGATCTCGGTCGCGCTGATCCTGCTGGTCGGCCTGGCGGCCTTTATGGGCTGGATCGAACCGCACGGCATCCGCGTCAAATAATCTGGCGCAGTGCGCGCTGCGGTTCTGGGCGCGCCGAGCAGCAGCTCGGCATAATCTGGCCACGCCCGCCACCCGTGCGGCTGCGGTGAATCTGCCCAGCGGGTGATCGGCGCGCCCGGGGAACTACAGCACGTAGACGAACAGAAACAGGCCGAGCCAGACCACGTCGACGAAGTGCCAGTACCAGGCCACTGCCTCGAAACCGAAGTGCTGGTCGCGGGTGAAGTGGCCACGGGCACAACGGAACCAGATCACGATCAGCATGATCGTGCCCAGGGTGACGTGCAGACCGTGGAAGCCGGTCAGCATGAAAAAGGTACTGCCATAAATGCCGGAACCGAGGGTCAGCCCGAGCTCGTGGTAGGCGTGGATGTACTCGGTCGCCTGGAAGTACAGAAACAGCGCGCCGAGGACGACGGTCGCGCCGAGAAACACCAGCAGCTTGCCGCGTTCGGCGCTGCGCAGGGCATGGTGGGCGATGGTTACGGTAATGCCGGAAGACAGCAGCAGCAGGGTGTTGAGGAAGGGCAGGCCCCAGGCGCCGATGGTCTCAAACGTGCCGCCGATCGCGGCCGGGCCATTGGTCGGCCAGGTCGCGGTGAAGCCGCTCCACAGGAACTCGTTGGTGAGCGCGCCATCGCCGGCGCCGCCGAGCCAGGGCACCGACAGGCTGCGTGCGTAGTACAAGGCGCCGAAGAAGGCGGCAAAGAACATCACTTCGGAGAAGATGAACCAGATCATGCCCATGCGGAAGCTTGTGTCGACCTGGCGGTTGTAAACGCCGCGCACGGACTCGCCGATCACGTCGCCAAACCAGCCGACCAGCATGGCGATCAGCATGCAGCTGCCGCCGAGCAGGACCCAGCCGCCGCCGTGGATCGCATTCACCGTCATTGCGGCGCCGAGCATGCTGGTGAACAGGGCCACGGTGGCGATGATCGGCCACGGGCTGCCGTGCGGAACATAGTAGAGATTGGGGTCGGGGGCGGCGTGTGGTTGCGACATGGAAGACTCCGGACAATGGCTCGGAAAACGGAATCAGTGGCTGACGCCACTGCCTGCTGCATCGGTGCGATTGGTCACCGGATCGGTGGCCAGCGGGTTGAATTCATAACGGAAGGTCAGCGTGTTGACGTCGGCCGGCAAGCGGTCGCTCAACTGGAAGCGCACCGGCATCACCCGGCTCTCCCCCGCATCCAGATGCTGGCGGGTGAAACAGAAGCATTCGGTCTTGCTCAGGTAGGCCGACGCCAGGTTCGGCGCGACATCGAACGTGGCCTGGCCGGTCATGCCGATCGCGCCGCGGTTTTTGGCCACGAATACCACCTCGGTCAGTTCGCAGGGGCGTACCGTCACCGTCTTCTTGCCGCTGTCCAGCGTCCACGGCAGGTCGGCGTGCACGCTGGCATCGAACTCGACGGTGATTTCGCGGCTGACATCGACCGCGCTGCACGAGCCGACCGCGGTCGCCTGCAATTGCGGCTTGATCCCGAACACCTTCTGGCAGACCACGTCGTAAAACGGCACCAGTGCGAAACCGAAACCGAACGCACCGAGCGCAGCGATCAGCCCAAAGCGCAGGGTGCGGGCATTCTTCGCCGCCGTGCTGGCCGTGTTCGTGGTCAACGGGTCGGACCGCTCGGCGTTCATGGGCGAAGCGCGCCGAGCAGCCAGAACGACAGGTAGACGAGCACCGCCAGCAGGGCCACCCGGCCCGCGGTTCTGCGGGCGGCGGCCTGACGATTGGCAAGTTCGCTGGGTGTGGTCATGGCGCTGGCGATCAATGCGTCACGTCGCCGTGGGCGAGCATGCGGTCTTCGATCTTGGGCGGAGTGGCAAAGCTGTGAAACGGCGGCGGCGAGGACAACGTCCACTCCAGGCCGTGCGCACCCTCCCAGACCTGGGCATCGGCGCGGGCGCCTCGCCGGCGCAGGCAGACATCGATCACGATCCAGGCGAACAGCAACTGCACCAGTCCGAAACCGAAGCCGCCGAGCGAGGAGATCATGTTGAAATCCGCAAACGCCGGGTTGTAGTCGGGGATGCGCCGCGGCATGCCGGCCAGCCCGAGAAAATGCTGCGGGAAGAACAGCAGGTTGACGAAAATGGTCGATAGCCAGAAGTGCCACTTGCCGAGCGTCTCGTTGTAGCGGATGCCGGTCCACTTGGGCAACCAGTAATAGACCGCGGCCATGATCGCGAACACCGCGCCGGTGACCAGCACGTAATGGAAGTGGGCGACCACGAAATAGGTGTCTTGGTACTGGAAGTCGGCCGGCACGATCGCCAGCATCAGGCCGGAGAAGCCGCCGATGGTGAACATCATCACGAAGCCGATCGCGAACAGCATCGGCGTCTCGAAGCTCATCGAGCCCTCCCACATGGTGAACACCCAGTTGAACACCTTGATGCCGGTTGGAATGGCGATCAGCATGGTTGCGTACATGAAGAACAGTTCGCCGCCGACCGGCAGGCCGACGGTGAACATGTGGTGCGCCCACACGATGAAGCTCAGGAACGCTATCGAGGCGATCGCATAGACCATCGCCTGGTAGCCGAACAGCGGCTTGCGCGCGAAGGTCGGAATGATCTCGCTGACGATGCCGAACGCCGGCAGGATCATGATGTAGACCTCGGGGTGACCGAAGAACCAGAAGATGTGCTGAAACAGCACCGGGTCACCGCCGCCGGCGGCGTTGAAGAAGCTGGTCTGGAAATATTTGTCGGTCAGCAGCATGGTTACCGCACCGGCCAGCACCGGCATTACCGCGATCAGCAGGAACGCGGTGATCAGCCATGACCACACGAACACCGGCATCTTCAGCAGGTCCATGCCCGGGGCGCGCATGTTGAGGATGGTGGCGATGATGTTGATCGCGCCCATGATCGAGCTGATGCCCATCATGTGGATGGCGAAGATGGTGAAGGCGACGCTGTCGCCGCCCTGCAGCGACAGCGGCGGGTACAGGGTCCAGCCGCCAGCCGGGCCGCCACCGCCGATGCCGAACAGGAACAGTACCAGCGGCAACAGCAGCAGGGTGAATGCCGCCGGCAGGATCCAGAATGACCAGTTGTTCATGCGCGGCAGCGCCATGTCCGGGGCGCCGACCATCATCGGCACCATCCAGTTGGCCAGGCCGACGAAGGCCGGCATGACCGCGCCAAAAATCATCACCAGGGCATGCATGGTGGTCATCTGGTTGAACACTTCCGGCTGCAGCAACTGCAGGCCGGGTTGGAACAGTTCGGCGCGGATCAGCATGGCCATGCTGCCGCCAACGAAGAACATCACCAGCGAAAACACCAGATACATGGTGCCGATGTCTTTGTGGTTGGTTGCGTACAGCCAGCGCTGCACGAAACCGTGCGGCTTGTGGTCGTCGGCGTGGGCGGCGCTGCTGGTGTGGCCAGCGGACAACGGTTCGGTCAGGGTGTGAGCCATTGCAGTGCTCTCTTCAGTTCAGTGTCGTGGTGGTCGCGGCGGACGCCGACGACCGAGCAGCGATCGGGGCGGCGGAAGGGGCCGGGGCCGGCGTGGCAGCCACCGTCTGTTGGTTCAACCAGGCAGCGAATTCGGCTTTGGGCTTGACCTCGACCACGATCGGCATGAAGCCGTGGTCCTTGCCGCACAGTTCAGCGCATTGGCCGCGGTAGACGCCGGGCTTGCTGACCCGGGTCCAGTTGTCATTGATCAGGCCGGGGATGGCGTCTTGCTTCCAGCCCAGGTCGGGCACCCACCAGGAGTGGATCACGTCGCCGGCGGTGAGCAGGAAACGCACCTTGGTGTCGGCCGGGATCACCAGCGGATGGTCGACATCGAGCAGATAGTGTTCGACCGAATTCGGGTCGAGGCCGGAGTTGAACCGGCGAATCTGGTCGGAATCGCGCTTGAGCGAGCTCAGGAAGTTGACCGGGGTGCCGACATATTCGTAGCGCCACTTCCACTGGTAACCGGTGATCTTGATGGTCAGCTCGGACTTGCTGGTGTCGGCTGAATTCAGCATCACCTTGGTCGCCGGCCAGGCCATGCCGATCAGGATCAGCGCCGGCACCACGGTCAGCAACACCTCGGCCTTGTTGTTGTGGCTCCAGGTTGCCGCCACCGCGCCTTTGGACTTGCGGAAGCGAAACATGGCGATGATCATCAGCCCGAACACGATCAGGCCGATCACCACACAAATCCACAACGCGATCATGTGCAGGTCATAGGCCGACTGACTGGTCTGGGTGACGCCCTTGCCCAGATTCATCTGCCATGGTTGCTGGGCGGCCAGTGTGGGCAGCGCGAAGGAGGCCCCGAGCAGGCCCGACAGCAGAAGGAAACCGCGTTTTGCGAGGGTCATCGTCGTATGTCCAATTCCGGTAGCACCGGCGTTCGAATCGGTTGGGATCGGCCAGACGCCAGGCCGCACGCATGTCCACAGCCAGCAACGCCCGGCGTGGCGACGCTGGTAATCGGTCGGTGGATGGCGCGTTTGGGCTGACGCAAGCGCACCATGATAGCCGCGCGCTTGCCCAAGCGGCAACCGGGTTCAGCGGACACCGGGCTCAGCGGACACCGGGCTCAGCGGACAGATTGGCCATCCGGTCCCGCAACGGCCGTGGTTGCCGGTCAGGGCATCGGGGCAATCTCCAGGTCCTTGCAGACTCGCCGGGCCAGAAATTCATTGATTTCCCGATGCCGCGGCACGGTGCTGACCTTTGCTCGCGCTCGATTGATGAACACGCTGTGGCTGCCACCCTCGCGCAGCAGGGTGCAGCCGTGCTGTAGCAGGTAGCGGATCAAATCCTGTCGCTTCATGCTGCCGTGAGCAGCAGCCGTTCGCGAATGACCTCGGTGCCCAGCAGTTGTTCTTCTGCCAGAGCGCGGTTGGCTTCCAGAACCAGGGTGACCGCTTCGCACAGATTGGCGCGGGCTTCGTCCAGGGTAGCGCCTTGGGTATTCGCGCCAGGAAGCTCCTCGACGAAACCGATATAGCCCTGCTCAACCTTGCGATAGATCGCTGTCAATTGAATGACCACGGTAACCTCGCTCGAATGCTGCGGTCCGGCGGGCAGTGTAACGAATCCGGGGCGACACCGGGCCCACCCCTGACCTGCCACCCATGACCTGCCGCACATGACAGGGCCGGCGCCAGCGGTCAGAATCAGCGGCCCATTCATGCGTCGCGGTGCCTGCGCGGCGAACTTTCCCAGGAGATGCCCCATGCTGCGTCAGCCCTTCGCTCCATCCGCCCTCGCTCTTGCCATCGCGCTGTCGTTGGCTGCCTGTTCCAAAGCGCCGGAGCCGGCTGCCAGCAGCGTCGCCAGCCCCGAACCGGCCCTGGTGCTGGAGCTGAAAACGCCGATCAGTCGCTTCGATGTCGCCGATCTCGACCCGAATGGGTCGGCCTGCAGCGACCTCAACGCCTACGTCAACAGCCGCTGGCAGGCGGCCAACCCGGTGCCCGCCGATCGCAGCACCTGGGGCAGCTTCGAGATGCTCGGCGAACGATCGCTGGAAGCCCAGCGTGCGATCGTCGAACATTCGGCCGCCGGGCAGCCGGCCGCCGGCTCGATCGAAGCCAGGATCGGTGACCTGTGGGCGACCGGCATGGACGAAGCCGCGATCAATGCCGCCGGTGTCACCCCGATCGAGCCGCTGCTCGCCGAAATCGACGGCGTGCAAGACAGCGCCAGTCTGGCCGAATACCTGCGCCAGAGTTATGCCGCCGGCCAGGGCGGCGTGTTCGGCTTCGGCCCGCAGGCCGATTTCAAGAACTCCGACATGAACATCGCCTACGCCACCCAGGGCGGCCTCGGCCTGCCCGACCGCGGCTATTATCTGGAAGACCGCCCGGACTTCGTCAAGGCGCGCGAAGCCTATGTGCTCTATATCGCCAAGTTACTGACCCTGGCCGGCACCGCTCCGGAATCGGCGCAGGACCTGGCCGGCAAGATCATGGCGTTCGAGACCCGGCTGGCCAAGGTGTCCCTGTCCAGCGAGGAAATGTCACGTGATGCGGAGGTGTTTTACCACCCGGTCAGCGTCGCCGATGCCGATAAGGTGAGCCCGAACTTCCCGTGGTCGAAATTCTTCGACTCGCAGGGCGTGGCCCAACCGGCGATGTTCTCGCTGGCCCAGCCCAAGTTCCACGCCGAACTCAGCCAGATGATGGCGGATGAGCCGATCGACACCTGGAAGGCCTATCTGCGCTTCCACCTGCTCGACCAGGCCGCGCCCTACCTGAACGACGCCTATGCCGAAGAAAACTTCAACTTCTACGGCAAGACCCTGCGCGGCCAGCAGGAAATGAAGCCGCGCTGGAAGCGGGTGCTGGGGGTGATCAACGAACAGATGGGCGAGGCCCTGGGCCAGGCCTACGTCGATGCCACGTTTTCGCCGGAGGCCAAGGCGACTGCCCAACGCCTGGTGCAGAACCTCAGTGACGCGCTCAAGGCGCGGATCGAGAACCTGGCCTGGATGAGCGACGCGACCAAGGCGAAAGCGCTGGAAAAGTGGGCGAGCTTCACCCCCAAGATCGGCTACCCGGACAAGTGGCGTGACTGGACCGGCCTGAATACCAGCCGCGACAGCTACGTCGCCAACCTGCTCGCCGCCACCCGCTTCAACTACCAGTGGCAACTGTCCAAGATCGGCACGCCGGTCGACAAGAGCGAGTGGGGCATGAGCCCGCAGACGGTGAATGCCTATTACAACCCGCTGGCCAACGAAATCGTGTTCCCGGCCGCGATCCTGCAGCCGCCATTCTTCGATCCCAAGGCTGACGACGCGCTCAACTACGGCGGCATCGGCGCGGTGATTGGCCACGAGATGACCCACGGCTACGACGACCAGGGCAGTCGCTTCGACGCCAAGGGCAATTTCAGCAACTGGTGGACCGACGCCGACAGCAAGGGTTTCGCCGAGCGCACCGGCAAGCTGGTCGAACAGTTCAACCAGTACGTCTCGATCGACGACATCCACGTCAATGGCCGTCTCACCCTGGGCGAGAACATCGCCGACCTGGGTGGCCTTTCGGTCGCCTACGACGCGCTTCAGAAGGCGCTGGCCGACAATTCCGAAGCCAATCGCGAAATCGATGGCCTGAGCCAGGCCCAGCGCTTCTTCCTGAACTGGGGTGTGGTCTGGCGCCGCAACTTCAAGCCGGAAGAACTGAAGGTGCGTCTGACCACCGACCCGCACGCTCCGGCCAACTTCCGCGCGAACGGCACCCCGTCGAACCTGCCCGCCTTCGCCCAGGCGTTCGACTGCAAGGCCGGCGACGCCATGGTTCGCGCCGGCGACCAGCAGGTGGTGATCTGGTGATCTGAGGACGGAGGACGGAAGACGGAAGAAGGAAGACGGAAGACGGAAAACAGATGCGCCGTCGCCCCGGCGGATGCCGGGGCCCAGTGTTTGAAGTTGCCATCACTGTCCAGACTGGGTCCCGGCCTTCGCCGGGACGACGCCTTTTCTGTCCTCTGTCTTCTGTCTTCCGTCCTCTGAACCCTACATTCGCCGGACGCGAAAGCTGCGGCCCTTGATCTTGCCGCTGCCGAGCCGTTTGAATGCCTGGTCGAGCAGCTCGCGGCGGATCGCGACGTAGGAACGGGTGGCAAAGGTGTAGATCTTGCCGATCGCATCCGCGGGCAGCCCGGCGTCGCCGGTCAGCGCGCCGAGGATATCGCCGGCGCGCAGTTTGTCGGTCTTGCCGGCGTCGATCACCAGGGTGGCCATCGAAGCCTGCGGGGCATTGCCGACGCGGTTCCGTA
>JBGSKT010000217.1:0-2731 GCA_041741075.1 Lysobacterales bacterium | reverse complement strand
GCTGCGGGTCGGCATGCGTGCCGATCTCGTCCACTGGAACGTCCAGCGCCCGGCGGAGCTGTGCTACTGGCTCGGTGGCGAGCTAGCGCGTACCGTGTTCGCCGCCGGCCACGCAGTGCCGGATTGACCGCAACAGGAGTTCACCATGCGCATCAGATCGAAGTTCGCCGTGCTCGCCCTCTCGATGATGGCCGCCCACGCGACACTTGCCGCCGAGGCCACACCGGCGGCACACAAGCTCGCGGAAAACACCGTCATCGTCGACACCCATATCGACGCGCCGACCGAGCTGATGAAGGCATGGCTCGACCTGGCAGAAGCACAACCACGCGAATTCGATTTTCCAAAAGCACGCGCGGGCGGCCTGGATGTGGCGTTCATGTCGATCTACACCTCGTCAGGCCAGGACGAAGACGGCAGCGCCTATACCGTCGCCAATCGGATGATCGATGCCGTGGAAAAAATGGCCGGCGACCATCCCGACAAATTCGCGCTGCTGCGCTCACCGCGCGATGTCGAAGCCCTGCGCCGGCGCGGTCTGGTATTGCTGCCGATGGGCATGGAAAACGGTGCGCCGATTGGCGACGACCTCGGCAAACTCAAGTATTTCCACGATCGCGGCATCCGCTACATCACGCTCGCGCATAGCGCGAACAACCGCATTGCCGATTCGTCTTACGCGACCGAGAAAAAATGGAACGGTCTCAGCCCGTTCGGCCGGGATGTGGTCGCGGAAATGAACCGCCTCGGCATCATGATCGATGTCTCGCATCTGTCGGATGCAGCCGTCGCACAAGCGGTCGAACTCAGCGAGACACCCGTGGTGGCCACCCATTCCGCCCTGCGCCACTTCACCCCCGACTTCGAGCGCAACCTCAGCGACGACCTCGCCAAGGCCATCGCCGCGAAAGGCGGCACGATCCAGATCCCGTTCGGCAACGCGTTCGTCGACCCGGCGTCGGCGGCGCAGACCCAGGCCTATTTCGTCGCCTACAACGCCTATCTGCGCGAGCACGCCGCCGGGAACACCACGCAGACCGTCGCTGAATTCGACGACAGCTGGGAAAAATCACATCCGCCGCTCAAGGTGATGATCGATGCGGTCCTCGACCAGATCGACTATGGCGTGAAGCTCGTGGGGATCGACCACATCGGTATCGGCTCGGACTTAGACGGCGTCAGCGGCGCGCTACCGGAAGGCCTCGAAACCGCAGCCGACTATCCGAATCTGATCGCCGGCCTGCAGGCGCGGGGCTACAGGAATGCAGACCTGCGCAAACTCCTGGGCGGCAATCTGCTGCGGGTATGGCGCGCCACGGAAAAGGCCGCGGCGAAGAAGCACTGAAGCCCATCGCACGATGGCTGAAAAGGCCGCGCACACGAAAAACCCCGCCGGAGCGGGGTTTTCTGCAAGAAGCATCGTTGCAAAGTGTTCGGAGCTGGTCCGATCAATCCTTGGCAGCGACCTTCTTGGCCACGGCCTTCTTGGCGGGTGCCTTGGCAACCGACTTCGTGCCGGTCTTCTTCACCACTGGCGCGGCGGCGGTGCCGGCGACCTTGGTGACGGCATGCGAACGTGAGTTGCCGTAGCTGGAAATGTTGCGCTTGCCTTTGGCGGTTTTGCGATCGCCCTTACCCATGTCGTGCTCCTGGAACAAGTAATTGAAGATAGGTGGTTGTAACGCCCGTGCCGCGCGACTGGGAGGCGCTGCACAATCCGAAACGGCCCCTGCACCGGCTCGGGTGCGGGACTCGGGGCCGCAAAGCCTAGCAGATCAGTGGGCGCAGGTCGCGTTGCAGACGCTGCCGTCGGCATGTTCACGGCTGAGCCTGAGGTTCGCCAGGTGCGCCAGGGCAATCAGCGACCCGCCCAGAGTCATCACCACCGCATGCGGCCATTCGGACGCATGCAGCGGCGAGTAGAGCACCCCGACCCAGACCAGAAGCAGCCCCGGCACCAGCAGCACCAATGCATGCAGGGCACGGTGGCGGCGGTAGCCCGTGACCAGCGCGAACAGCCCAACGACGGTAGCGAACGCTGCGAACCACTCCTCGAAGCCCTCGCTCAGCCCGCTCGCGATGCCCAGACTCGGCAAGATCGCGATCAGCAGCGGCAGCCCGGCGCAGTGCACCGCACACAGCAGCGAACCGGTCGCTCCGATGCGGTCGAGCAAACGGCGGCGGCGCGATTCAGGTGGCATCGGCGGTGGTGTTGGGTGTGGTGGCACGCGGCAAAGGCAAGAGTTGCGCCAGCAAAGCGCAGCCGGCCAGGGTCCAGACGATCATCGCACCGCTCGGCAGGTCGAGCACCGCCGACAGCGCCAGCCCGAGCACATAGCCCAGGATGCCGATGGCATAGGCCGTGATCAGGCGCGATTTCCCGGCCATGCCGGCCGTGGCCAGCGCCGGGACTATGAGGCTGGCGAAGACCAGATAGACGCCGACCAGTTGCACCGAGGCGGTGATCGCAAGCGCGAACAGGCCATAGAACAACAGCCCCCGGAGCTCGCCGCCGCGCAGCCACAGCACGGCCAGCAGCACGACCGACAGGATCGCCGCCGGCAGCAGCTGGGCATAACTCACCCACAGGATCTGCCCGACCAGCAGATCCTTGAGATGCTCGCCGCCCTGCGGATTGTTCGCCAGCAGCAGCAGGCCACCGGTCGCGGCCAGCACGAACAGGGTGCCGATCAGCGGTTCCTGACGCTCCGGCCAGCGCCGGTCGGTCCAG
>JBGSKT010000216.1:0-2450 GCA_041741075.1 Lysobacterales bacterium | reverse complement strand
GTCAGCAGCACCGCCAGGGCGGCGCCGATGAGGAAGCCGAAGAACGACAGGACGATCGACTCGAGCTGGAACGACCACAGGATCGAGCCGCGCGAGAAGCCGAGCGCGCGCAGCGTGCCGATCTCGGCGGTGCGCGCCGACACCGCCGAATACATGGTGTTGAGCGCGCCGAACAGGGCGCCGAAACCCATGATCGTGCTGATCACCCCGGCCAGCCAGCCGATCAGCGTGGTCAGCGTCTGCGATTGTCCGCTGAAGTAATCGCGTTCGCGCTGCACGTCCACGGTCAGCTGTGGGTCGTGGCCGAGCCGCTGCTTGATCGAATCGAAGGCGGCGGCACTGGTCAGTTGCGCGATCACCGAGGAAAAGGTGGTGCGTCCGAACGCGCTCTGCACGGTCTCGGTGTCGCCGATCAGCTCCGACTCGTGGGCGTCGGCATTGCTGCTGAACACGCCAACGATCTGCCAGTCCGAACCACGAAACGTGAGCCGGGTGCCGATGTCCAGTCCATCGAATTGCTTGAGCGCGCTCTGTCCCACCACCAGTTCGCGGATGCCGGGGCGGGGCCGGCGACCCGCAACGATGCGCAACTCCGGGCGCAGATCGAAGCCGGCCGGCTCGATCCCGCGCAGGGTGACATTGGTGGTCTGGCGCTGGCCCTTGCGCGGTACTTCGGTGATCACCATCAACTCGGCAGAAGCAATCGGCAGCCCGTTGGCAGCGCGCGCGATCGACGGATCCTGGCGGATCAGGGTGGTAGTGGCGCGATCCAGAAAGCTCGCGAGTTCGCCCTGGGAGCCGGCGCGCAGCACGATTGCACGGTCCAGCGCGCCGGTGCCGCTCAGGGTCTTTCTGAGCCCGACCGACATCGACAGCATCGCCACCAGCACCGCGACCACGCCGGCAATGCCGACCACGATCACGGTCGAGGCACCGGCCCGGCTCGGGATCGATTTCAGGTTCATCCAGACGATTTCCCGTACCTGATTGAAGCTGCTCATGTTCAGCGTCCGGCTAATGCATCGACAATTTTCATGCGCTTGGCGCGCAGTGCCGGCGGCAGCCCGACCGCCAGCGCCAGGCCGACAACGGTCGCGGCGACGAACCACCAGACCCGGGCATCGGGTTTGATTGGCGGAAATTGTGCCGGCAGGGTATGCGCGATCGCGGTGGACAGGCTCATGCCGATCGCCGCACCGAGCAGGCACAGCAGCAACGCCTCGGCCAGCACCAGCCACAAAATCCGCGAATCGGTGAAGCCCAGACACTTCAGCACCGCGAGCTCGGGGATGCGCTCGCGCACCGCCTGGCTCATGGTGTAGCCGGTCAGAATCAGGATGGTGAAGATCACCGCCGCCGAAATCAGGTTCATCATGAAACCGATATCGCCGAATTGTTTGACGAAACCAAGCTGGAACGCCTGCTCGGGCTGGGTCTTGGTTTCGTCGAAACTGTTTTCGAAGCGGGCGTCGATTGCGTCGGAGACGGCGGCCGCCTGGTTGGCGTCGTCGAGCCGGACCACGTAGACACCGGCCAGTCCGCGGGCACCGGACACGCGGGCCTCATCGAACTGACGGTAGTTCAGGTACATCAGTTGGGTGCGGTCCTGCCAGTTGGCGTCCTTGCCGTCGAAGATGCCGACCAAGCGCCACTCCCACACGCGCGAGCCGTCGGTCTTGGTCCAGATGAAACTATTCAGCGGAATGATGTCGCCGACCTTCCAGCCAAACTGTTCGGCCAGTTTGCGCCCGGCGATCGCGCCGTCCTGGGTGGAAATGAAATTGGCGCGCTGGTCGCGGTCGATGATCCATTCCGGATAGGTGTCGAACAGGCGCTGCGGGCTGACCGCGAACTGCGGGAACTGCGAGCGCGAATCCTGGTACTGGCCACCGAAAAACTGCGAATGACTGACCCGCGCCACGCCGGGCACCGATTCAATCTGTGGCAGCAGGCGCATCGGCAATGGCTGCGTGAAGCTAGTGCGCTGCTGCACGATCAGCCGGTCGGCGCCGAGAAAATCCACGCTGCCGGCAAACAGCGAATTGACCGCCTGCAGCAGGCCGAGCAGCAGGAACGCGGCGGCCAGCGACAGCAGGGTGAACAGGGTGCGCGTCTTCTTGCGCAGCAGGGCGCTCCACACCAGTTGGAAGAATTTCATGGCAGCACCATGCGTTCGGCTAGCACGCCCTTGTCCAGGTGCACGATATGGTTGGCGTATTCGGCTGCCTTGGGATCGTGGGTGACCATAACGATGGTCTTGCCGAACTCGCGATTGAGCTGCTGCAGCAGGGTCAGCACTTCGTCGGCGGTATGCCGGTCGAGATCGCCGGTCGGTTCATCGCAGATCAGCAGGCGCGGGTCGGAAACCAGGGCGCGGGCGATCGCGACGCGCTGCTGCTGGCCACCGGACAGTCTGGAGGGATGTTGGTCGCGCTTATCGGCCATGCCGA
>JBGSKT010000215.1:0-16147 GCA_041741075.1 Lysobacterales bacterium | reverse complement strand
CGTCTTGGGCGTGGTGGTCGCATTGGCGTGGAGGTTCAGTTTCATGCAGAATCCTTGGTCTTGAGAAGCGCTTCCAGGACGCCCCTGGCGAGCGCCAAAGTATAACTCCTTGGAGCTATGCAATCATCGGGGACCCTACAGCTAGCAGCCTGTCGGACTGACGCTAGATTTCCGATTACCAAAGCCCAGGACACCCACTTTCCCCGTAGCGAGACTGCGACCCAGACTCTCAGAGATTCCCAGGAGATTACGTGAAACGAATAGCGAGTCTTGTGTTCTGGCTGGCGCTTGCTGCCTGTTCCAGCGTCGATCAACGCGAGTTGGTACCGACTTCGAAGTTCCAACAGAGCAGCCCAGGCGCCGGTGAACCGGTGCCGTCGATCGCGGCAGATGCGGTGAATAGCGTCGATCTGAGCGGTGATTTTATTCCGGCCGGGACGACTTTGCGTTTTGTGGTGCAGGACGCGGTGAGTTCAGCGACTGCGAAGATCGGAGACACTTTCCGACTGCAATCCCGAACCCGGGTTCTGTTGAATGGCGTGGAGGTGCTGCCCAGCGGTGTCGGTGCCCACGGCGAGGTGATTCACGCCGATCGGCGGGGCATGCTCGGCAAGCCGAAGCCCTGGATACCCACAATTCAGAAATTTCCCGACCCCATTCCAGCGACCCGTCTTGTTTCGGTCCTTTCCGGAAAAGTGGGTGTCCCTACTGCATCCCTACTGCAGGGACACTTGAGGTCTCCGCTGCGACTGCCGAGGAGTTCCGCGAAGCCTTTACCGAGCAGTTGGCCAAAGTTGGATTTGACGAAGCGTATGAGCCCACTGCAGAAGGCAAGCTTTTAGAGAATCTGATCGATCGTTTCAACGAGGGCTCGTAGGCTACGACCTCAAGCGACGGGAGTCACGGCACGAACACTTCGACCCGCAGCCCCGCGACGGCCGAGAAGTGCTTGACGTTGGCGGTGAGCACCGGTAGCTGATGCTCAATGGCGGTGGCGGCGATGAGGGCATCGCCCATCTGCAGGCCGTGGCTGAGGGTGAGCGACTCCATCAGGTCGATGGCCCGCTGCGTGATGGGCTCGGACACCGGCAGCAGGGTCGCCGCGCGCCGCTCCAGCATCTTCTTCACCGCAACGAGTTCGGCCTTGTTGCGCATGCCCTGCAGCACTTCGAGGTAGCTCACCGCTGACAACGTGAGCGCGCCGAGTTCATCGAGCCGGCGCGTGGCCTGCGCATAGCCGCGCAGATGCCAGATCAGCACATCGGTATCGACCAGCATCGCGGTATCTCTCAAGGCTCGTTGCGCGAGCCGTCGCGGTTGTAGCGCGGCTGGCGAATCTTGCGCACATAGGCCGCCACGTCGGCCATGTCTTCGCGGTCACGCCAGATGCCGAAGGCCGGATCGTCGGTCGTGAATTCCTCGGCCGGTGCGGATTGGGCTTCTTCCTCGATGCGCACCGTCACCAATGCGCCGCTGGCCTTGGCCAGCTTCGCGCGCCAACTCTCCGGCAAGTCGGCCACCGGCACATGCTCGAACACGACTGCATTCATCATCAATCCTTCCTCATGTGAGCGGCGGCACAGCAAGGCCCAGGACACCCACTCTTCCTGCAAGAGCCCCGACAAAGCCCAGCAAAGCCCAGCAAAGCCCAGGACACCCTCTTTCCACGTAGAGACAAAGCCAAGGATATCCACTTTTCCAAGCGAGGTTTTGGCCGGCCGGGTCCGCGCCTGGGGCGCTTGACCCGAGCTACGCCATTTCAACGGCAACCAACCCGTGGCATGAGACGGAAGCAGACGTAGATCGGCTCAAGGCGCGCAGCGCCGGAGACTACAGCGCCGAATTCCGCCGCGCGGCCTGGTCGTTGGAGTTCGCTGCGATCGCCCACCATCTATGACCCCGCACTTCCGTCCGGCCCGCACGCGTCGAGCCGGGCGACGATCCGCTGTTGGTAGACAGTGATTCGAATTGCCTATCGGCGCGCGCCGAGCCTTTCCAGTGCGAGCCTTGCGGTAATGATGGGTATGTTGAAGCCCTGAAGCCCTGGACACCCACAATTCCGAAGCCCCGGACACCCACAACTCCGAAATTTCCCAGCCCCAATCCAGCCATCCGTCCCGTTTCGGTCCTTTCCGGAAAAGTGGGTGTCCCGTTCCTGCCACCATTACCGCACACCTGTGCCCTGCCCGGCCGGGAATCGCGCCGTGCGAAAGTTGGCGTCAAGGTTTCGGTTTGTCGGGTCAGCGCCTGCGGCGCTTGACCCGACCTACGTCCCATCGAAGGCGCAGGGGTGTGGGAGCGACGGAACGTCGCGACTTGGCCATCGAGGGAGCAGTCGCGACGTGCCGTCGCTCCCACAGTCGGCCTTGGCGTAGCTCGGCTCAAGCTGCGCAGCGGTGGAGCCGACATGGTCAGCGTTGCGACAGTGGTTGAGATTGTCGGGTCCGCGCCTGCGGCGCTTGACCCAACCTACGTCCGCGGCACGACCTTGCGCAGCGTCACCCTCAGCCGATCCGTTCCCCCGCTTGTGCGCTGGTGAGGATGGCGATGCCGCGCCAAAACGGTTGCAGGCCGAGCAGGTGGCGGTCGCCGGATACGATGGTATCGGCGTGGGCAGCCAGTGCGCAGGCGAGCACATGATCGTCGTCGGGGTCGGCGGTGATCACGCGCGGGACCTCCGTCGGCGCGACGATCTCGACGATGGTGCTGTAGTCGGCCAACACCTCGGCCGGGGTTTTTCCGATGGCGGTCAGCGGTTTGCGCAAGTGCGGTCGCGCCAGCACTTCGGCCAGTTCGGTCAACAATGCTTCGCTGCTGTAGAGGAGTACTATTTCGGATCGTAGGCGGATCGCGTGCAGCAGCCGATACGGCACGCCACGCCAAACCAGGGCCGAGAGCGCGACATTGGTGTCCAGCACCCAGCGCACGTTAGCTGCGGTTCTTGGGGGCTGGCGTGGCTGCCGCTCGGACGCGCCGTTCGGCGCGGGCAGTCTGAATCTCAGCGTCGATTTCGTCCTCGGTCATCAGCGGCATCCCGGCGGCTTCCAGCGCCGGTGCGATCGCCAGTAGGCGGTCCAGCGCCGCCGTTCGGGCTTCTTTGCGGGCTAGGAAGTCCATAAAGTCCTCGACTTCCGCGCGACGTTGCGGCGGCAGGGCCTTGAGTTTCTCATACAGCACATCGGGGTTGGCGCTCATGGTGGTTTCCTCTTGGCGGCTGGCGGTGCCGCGGCGGGTCTTGCGCGGCGCCCGGTGTGGGGTGACGCCTCGTCGTCCATGACGCGCTTGACCCGGTCGCGCTTGACACGGCGATCGAGCAGGAAAATCACCGCTTGCTGGTCCTCGTCGCCGAGCTGGTTGACCTGCTGGTGGACGTGGTGCTCGGCGCTGGCTCGGCATGTTGACGATTTGGAGCAGGGTATCGGCATAGGACCGTCGGGCGCAATAAGCGCTCTTGTCCAACAAGGCATAGGACGAAACGGCGCCGCATCGCCCGGCCGGGAATCGCGCCGTGCGAAAGTTGGCGGCAAGGTTTCGGTTTGTCGGGTCCGCGCCTGCGGCGCTTGACCCGAACTACGTCCGCAGCGCGGCCCTGCCGTAGGTCGGCTCAAGCCGCGCAGCGGTGGAGCCGACATGCCCACCGTTGCGGCAATGGTTGAGATTGTCGGGTCCACGCCTGCGGCGCTTGACACGACCTACGCGAGATGACCTTCGCGAGACGAACTATGCGACTTGACCCGACACGCTACCCGGCAAAGCAGCGCCGAACCGGAATGTGGGCTGCGGCTTGGGTTATGATCGGCGCGCCGGTGTGTCCTGGTGACGGCACACCGATCCAATCGTGTTGCGATGATCGGCTGCCTGGCCAGCCATCGGCGGACACTTTCTTCATTCGGGCGGGCCCTGGCCCGCGGGGAGTTGAGCATGAGCTTGCGCAGAAAACCTCTGGTGGTAGCGTTGTCTTTGTTGTTGTCGGCACAGGGGGAAGGGTTCGGCCGCCCGGTCGATGCTGTGATCAGTAGCCGAACTTCGGCCTCGCCGAGCCCGGAACAAGTGGCCGCGGCTCGCGACCAACGGCTGTTGGTGCTGCAGGCCGGTATTTTCGATCCGGCCAGCGAGCAATTGATCAGCGAACGTTTTGCCCTGGGCGCGGCCGGCAGCAGCCGTTTCGCCGTGGTGCAGTTTGCCGAGGGCAAACGTCTGAACGCGGTGCAGTTGCGCGCGCTCGGCGCTTCGGTGCTGGACTACGTGCCGCATAATGCCTATCTGGTGCGCCTGGACAACCCAGCCGATGCCCGTTTGCGTCAGCATCCGGACGTGCGCTTTGTCGGCGCCTGGCAGCCGGCCTGGAAGATCGCGCCGGACCTGCAGAATGTCGGTGCTGGTGGCAGTCTGATTGTCGATGTCTATGGCTTCCGAGGCGAAGATCAAGCAAAGTTTCTGGCGCAGCTGGGGCGTTCGGTGCGCTCGGCCGAACTGGCCGGAGGCGGACCCCAGGGTAATTTGCCGCATGCCTGGTTCCGCGTGGCGGCGGCCAGCCTGGACGCGTTTCTGGGCGAAGCGGCGATGATCGAAGACGTGAGCTGGATGGCGCGCTTCGAGCTTCCCCACCTGCACAACCGCGATTCGATCGGACCGATCCAGTCCAACCAGGCGACTACGGTCACCGGGCCGACCCCGGATCAGGCGTCGATCTGGACCAAGGGCCTGACCGGCGCCGGCCAGATCGCCGGCATCGCCGATTCCGGTCTGGACCGCAATCAGGAGTTCTTCATCAATCTCGATAAGGGCAGCGGGTTGCTGACTGCGGTAACCGACGCGGTCAATGTCAGTCCACCGGCGCTCGGCACCACACACCCGAACAACAAGGTTTACGGTTATTTCGTGATGCCAGGTGCCTCGCCTTATGACGACAATCAGGTCTGCGGCACTTCCGGCACCAGCTTCCACGGCACCCATACCAGCGGCACCATCGCCGGTGATGCCGGAGTGACCGCCACCCCCACTTCGGGTGGCTGGACCGCGGGCGATGGCATGGCGCCGAATGCGCAGTTGCTGTTCCAGGACATCGGCAATGACAGCACTGGCTGTCTGAGCGGCGTTGGCGGTCAGCCGATGTGGGAGCAGGCCCGGGCTGCCGGTGCCTTCGTCCACAGCAACAGCTACGGCTCCGGTTTCAGCGGCGCGTATTCCGGCAGCGATCTGGACGTCGATCAGGCCAGCTGGGCCAATGAAGACCTGCTGATCGTGTTTTCGGCCGGCAATGATGGCCCCGGTGCCAGCACGATCGGCCACCCGGGCCACGCCAAGAACGTGCTGACGGTCGGTGCGCTGCAGCATGGCAACAGCCCCACCGTAGTCGGCTTTTCCAGCCGCGGTCCCGCCAGCGACGGTCGTCGCAAGCCGGATATCCAGGCCCCGGGCACCTCGATCATCTCGGCCAGCGGCAATGATGAGGACGCCTCCGCCAACGGCGGCGCGGCGACCAAATCGCTAAGCGGCACCTCGATGTCGGCGCCGACGGTGGCCGGCGGTGCCACCCTGATGCGCCAGTATTTCGTCGACGGCTACTATCCGAGCGGGGTCAAGACCGCCGCCGATGCCCACAAGCCCCTGGGTGCCGAGCTCAAAGCCACTCTGATGAACGGCACCAGCTTCATCAGCACCACGCCCGACAACAATTACGGATGGGGGCGGATCTGGCTGGACAACAACCTGTATTTCGCCGGCGGTGCCACCGATCTGCGCGATCTGCGCAACTTTGTCCTGGGCCGCGACACCGGCATCCACAGCGGACAGACGCACAGTTATCAGGTCCAGGTCGGTGCTGGGCAGGAGTTCCGCGCCACGCTCGCCTGGTACGATCCGCCGCCGGCGCTGGGTACCGGCGCCGCCCTGGTCAACAATCTCGATCTCGAAGTCCAGCAGGGCGCGAACATATATAAGGGCAATGTGATCAGCGGCAGCGGTGCGACGGCGGTGTCGGTTACTGGCGGCAGCGCGGATATTCTGAACCCGGTCGAGCAGGTGCGCTTCACGGCACCGGTCGCCGGCCTGTACACGCTGCGGGTCAAGGGCACCGCAGTGCCCGGCAATGGCGATCGCTATGCCGATCAGCAGGGCTACGCGCTGGCGGTTTCCAGCGCGCAATGCGCCTCGGCGGTCGCCACCCCGGCGAGCGGCCTGGTGTTGAGTACCGATGGCACCGGCGTTACGGTGATCGCGACGCACGCCAGCGCCAGTTCATTCCAGGCGTACCGGACCGAAGGCAGTTGCGCAGGCGCCAATGCCAGCGATTTCCAACTGCTCGGTCCCCCCGCCACCGGCAGCCTGCTCGATGCCAGCGCCCAGGGTGGTATCGGCTATGCCTACAAGGTGCGTTTCGTCGATGGCTGCGGCGAGGGACCGCTGAGCGTTTGCCAGGACATCGTCTCGGCGGCGCAGTGTACCCTGCTGCCGGAGTTCGACCCACAGTCGCTGGTGTCCGCCAGCGCCCCGAGCGGCGGCGGCTGTGGCATCGACCTGAGCTGGGCGGCGGCGGCCTCGGCCTGCCCGGCCGCGGCCACGGTGGTCTACAACGTCTATCGATCGACCGACCCGTTCTTCACGCCAGCGGCCGGCAACCGCATCGCCACCGGTGTCAGTGGCACCAATTTCCACGATGCAGTGGTGGATTCGCTGGTTACTTATTACTACGCGGTCAAGGCGGAAGACAACACCACCGGCAACGGTGGTCCGAATGGCGGCAACGAGACCCCGGAACTGTTCCGGCGCAAGGCTACGCCAGCCGGTGCCGGCACGGTGCCGGGCACCTTCAGCGACGGCGCCGACTCGCCCTCGTTCATGCTGCAGGACAATGTCTGGAGCACCAGCAACGATCGCGCCGCGACCGGCGTGCTGAGCTACCGCAGTGCCCTGGACGGCGCCGGCACCTACACCCCGGACACTTGCGCGACCATCCAGACGCCACCGATCACCCTGCAGGCGGGCAGCCCGGCACTGAGCTTCAAGGCCCGCTACGACATCGAGCTGCAATGGGATGGCGTGGTCATGGAGATTTCCAGCAACGGCGGCGCTACCTGGACCGACCTGCCCCCGGATGGTGGCTATCCGAACACCCTGTCGCAGACCCAGGGCAATGGCTGTGGCTACCCACCGTCGCAGGGTGCCTTTACCGGCAGCAGCGGGGGTGTGTTCGTCAACCGCAACCGTGACCTTTCGGCCTTCGCCGGACAAACCGTGCAATTGCGCTGGCGCTTTACCAGTGACAGTGGTGCGGAAGAGGAAGGCTTCTACCTGGACGACGTGCAGATCAGCAATGCCTCGACGCCGGGTAGCTGTCAGGGGGGTATCACGCTGTTCGCGAACGGATTCGAATAATGCGCCGTTCGCGCTGAGCGTAGTGCGTCGGCAAGTAGCCCGGAAGAAGCGAAGCTGATTCCGGGATGATCGGCTGCACCGATCTATCGACTGTGGAACCGGTCGCACGTTTCGACTTCGCCGCTGCGCGGCCTGTCCTGAGCCTGTCGAAGGGCTACGCTCAACGCGAACGGTTGCGAGGACGAAGTCGAAGGGTGTCTCCGGCCTTCGACCGCGCATGGTGGATGACCGGCTCCGCCGTTGAAAACCGCTGCGCTTATCCACCCTACCTTGCTGCGGCTACGTTCAGCGCTGTTTGACGTGGCGCATCAGGCGCCGACGCTTGGCTTGCTGGCCTTCGGTCAGCACATTCTTCTTGCCGGCGAAAGGGTTGTCGCCCTTGCGCAGGTCGAGCACGACCGGACTGCCGACCAGCTTGAAGCGCTTGCGGAAGAAATTTTCCAGAAAACGCAGGTAGTGCTGGGGCAGCGAATCCAGGCGATTGCCGTGGATCACGATGCGCGGCGGATGGCTGCCGCCAAAATGCGCGTAGCGCGGTTTCGCGGTATGGCCGGAGACCATCGGCGGTGGGTTGGCCTCGACCGCCATTTCGAGTGCGCGGGTGACCTCGGCGGCACCGAAGTTGGCGGCCGCCGACGCCGCCGCCCGATCGACCGCGTGCATCAGTTCGCCCAGCCCGGAACCATGCTTGGCCGAGATGAAAAACCGCTCGGCCCAGGGCACGAACACCAGCTTGCGGTCCAGTTCGGCCACGCAGCGTTCGCGCTGATAGGTGCTCAGTCCATCCCACTTGTTGACCGCGACCACCAGCGCCCTGCCCTGCTCCAGGGCCAGGCCGAGTACGGTCGCGTCCTGGTCGGTGACGCCTTCCTGGGCGTCCAGCATCAGCACCGCCACGTCGACCTCGTGCAGGGTTTGCAGGGTCTTGATCACGCTGAATTTCTCCACCGCGTCCTCGACCCGGGCGCGGCGTCTGACCCCGGCGGTATCGACCAGAACATAGTTCTTGCCATCACGCTCGATCGCGACCCGGATCGAATCACGGGTGGTGCCCGGCACCTCGGAGGCGATCATGCGCTCTTCGCCGAGCAGGCGGTTGACCAGGGTGGACTTACCAACATTGGGCCGGCCGATGATGGCGACCCGGGTACCGCCGCCCTCGTCACCGGAGCCGTCGGATTCGGACGCTGCCGGCAGTTGCGCCTCGATCGCGCGCACCAGCATATCGACGCCGGTTTTGTGCGCCGAGGAAATGGCAAACACGGTGCCGATGCCGAGCCGGCTGAATTCGGCCAGGCAGTCTTCCAGGTCTTTGCCGTCGGTCTTGTTGACCGCGAGCAGGATCGGCCGATTGAAGCGCCGCAGTTGCTCGAGAATGACCTGGTCCTGGGGTAGCAAACCATCCTTGGCATCGACCACGAAGACGGCGATTTCCGCTTCGTCGACCGCCGCCAGCGATTGCCGCACGGTCGCTTCGGCGAGCTGCTCGCGGGAATCGCTGAGCCCGCCGGTGTCGACTACGAAAAAGCCGCGCTTGGAGACCTTGCAGACGCCATAGTGGCGGTCGCGGGTGACCCCCGGCTGGTCGGCGACAAGCGCATCGCGCGAGCGCGTGAGCACATTGAACAGTGTGGATTTGCCCACATTGGGCCGCCCCACCAGCGCAACTACAGGCAACATGTCCACCCCCGCCAGTGCGGTACGCGGTCACCGGCAGCGGTTGCTGACGGTGTACAAAATGAATCTGGCAAGCTCATCGCTTTTGAACCGGCCACTTGGCAACGGGGAACCGTTAATGGAGCATAGGTTGTTCCGGGCGCAGGGACACAGATTATGCCGAGCGCCACCAAGCGCAACGCAAGGTTTTGCCACCTTGCCTTGCGCGGACCCAGCCATGGCGATCACCGATTCGGCCACCGACCAAGCTTGCATCCAGTGCAAACGTTGCTGGCCAGGCTTGCCGGCCAGCTAGCGCACAGACACTCAGTCGGCGCCCAATTGATAAGCGGCGAAGTGCCCATCGATGGAGCTGACGTAAACCCGATTGCCGACCACCAGCGAGGTCGAGCGGATCGCCTTCTTGCCCAGGCGGAAGCGCGCCGCGGTGCCGCCGTCTTCGCGATTCAGCCAATGCACATAGCCCTGGAAGTCACCCACCACCAGATAGTCGCCGACCACAACCGGCGTGGACAAGGCGCGATGCAGCAGTTTGTCCTGCTTCCACAGCGAACCACCGCTGCGGTTATCCAATGCCCACAACTGCGATTCGGTATCAACCGCGTAAATGAATTTGCCGGAAACCGCCAGGCCGTCGTAGGTCGACATGTCGCGGGTCCAGAGTACCCGGCCGGTATCCAGCGTCATCGCGGTGACACCGCCGTTGTAGGTGGCCGCATACAACACGTCGTCGACGATTTTCATGTCGCCGTCCAGATCGATCATGCGCTCCAGCTCGGTGCGGCCTTCCGGACGGGCAATGTTCTGTTCCCACAGCAGGGTGCCATCATTACCCCGCAGTGCAACCACTTTGGCGTTGTCATAGCCGATGAACACGGTGCCGGCATTGACGATCGGCGGCGCATTGCCGCGCAGGCTGAGCAAGGGCACATCGCGGTCGAACTGCCAGAGGCGCTTGCCGTCGGCCACCGAATAACCATGCACAAGACCGTCATTGCTGCGTACCACCACCACTTCGCCGACGATCACTGGTGGCGCCAAAACTTCGGACGAGGCAGCGGCACGCCAGCGCTCCTTGCCGGTATCGGCATCGGCCGCGATGACCGTGCCCTCGATCGAGCCGACTACGACCAGGCCATCGCGGGCACCGGCACCCGAGACCAGTGGCTCCTTGATCGACATCCGCCATAGACGCTTGCCCGCGACGGCATCATAGGCGAGCAAGCCACCATCGACATCGGTGACGAATACCCGGCCATCGGCGTAGCCCGGACGTGGCCTGGCGCCGGTGCGGGCGATGCCCTTGCCAGTATCGACCGACCACAGCTTTTTCACCGCGGCGCTGCGTTCGAACTTGACCAGTTTGGCCGGCGGATCGGTGGGTTGCTTGTCCTTGCCTTTGAACCATTTGCAACCCGGCAGAATGGCCAACGCGATCAGGATCCAGGCGATCTTGCGCATCAGCCACCCGCCTTGGTCGCTTCAACCGCGGCGTCGGGGGCGACCGCGCTGACCAGCGCCACGTCATCGCGCTTCATTTCGACCAGACTTCGCCGCGGCGCAGTCGCGTCCATCGAAATCAGCGCCTCATCGTAGGCGGAACGGGCCTCGACAGCCTGGCCCTGCGCGAGCAGGATGTCGCCGCGCAGCTCGGCGATTTCAGCGGCGAAGCCTTTTCCATCGATCGCATTGAGGGCGGCCAGGGCGTCGTTAAGATCACCAGTCTGCAGCAGGGCGCGAGCCAAACGCAGGCTGGCCAGGGTCACCAGTTCGGGCAACTTGGCGTGGTCTCTGGCCCAGCGCAGCGAGTCCAGCGCGGTGGCGATTTCGCCACCATCGGCGATGATCGTCTGCGCTTCGGCCATCGCCGACAGCACCGCGTAGGGCGAACCCGCATGCTCGCTGCGCAGTGATTCGCCCAGCGATTTGACCGTGTCCTGATCCTTCTTTTCGACCGCTTCCAGGTATTTCGCGTAGGCGCTGCCGGCGTGGTCGAGCTGCTTCGAGCGCCAGCTATCGTAGAAGTTGTTGCCAACGATCAGGCCAATGCCGACCACCAGACCGGCGAATATCCAGCCGCCATTGCTGCGCAGCCAGTTGCGCACGAGTTCACTCTGCTCGTGTTCATCGAGAACTTCAATTGCCATGATGATCCAGGTTTGACTTGAATGAGGGGGTACGTGCAGCCGGGTCCGCGCAATGTTGCGTGGACCGGGCGATCAACGACTGACCGCCGTGGCAGGGCGCAGCCGGGAGACGATTCTAGCGCGTGGCGGCGGGATTTTCCGGCGCCGCTTCGAACAACTTCAGCCGCGCGACATTTTGCCGGGCATAGGCACCCAGATCAACGCGCTCGCCATCGACGCTGAGGGTGACCGCGCTGACGTTGCCGACGCTGAGCGAAACCGGTCCGCTGACCCGGTACTGGCGCGATTCACCAGCGCCGAGGATGCCGTATTCCAGCCGTCGTCCATCGGCATCCAGCAGTTCCAGCCAACTGCGGTCACTGAACACGATCGCGAGCTGATGCTGACCTTCGGCCAGCGCCGATGCCGGCGGCGCCTCGGCCAGCGGTGTCATCGAGGCCATCATCGGGCCGATCGGTTCGACGCCCGGTACCGTCCCCGGAACCATCGGCGGATCGACCGGCGCGAAAGCATCAACCGCTGCGGGCACTTGTCCGGGCAGCGTCGATGAGGCTTCACCAGCGGTGGCGTCCGCAGCGCTGTCCCGAGCTGCGAATTCCACCGGCACATTCGCCACCAGCGGTTCCGGCGAATTGATCCCGCGGTTATTGAGCATGGTATAGGTGGGAACGGCCAGCATCAGGGTCAGCAGTGCGTACACCAGATAGGTGAAGGCATGTCGGTTGCGCCCCGACCACGAGCCCCCTGCCGCCGGCAGGGACGGCAGCAGTGGCCCGACCTCGCCCATCCGGTTGACCGCGTGGGCAACCGCGACCTGGGGAATGTCCAGCATCCTGGCGTAGTTCTTGAGGTGGCCACGCACATATACCGATGCCCCCAGGCGCGCCCAGTTCTCGCTTTCCAGGTCGGAAACCACGGTCGGCGACACGCGCAGACGCCGCGCCATGTCCTCACGACTGATGCCGCGGACCTCGCGGGCCGCGCGCAATCGGGCGCCCAGTCTGGGCTGCACTTCGATCACGGATGTGGCTCGGTCTTCGGCCAGCGACGGCCCCGGCACCGGAGACGGATCGGCAGGCGACGCCGCCGTTGCCAGCAATTCGAGCACGGGATCGGCCATCGGGGCGGCCGGTACCTCGGCTGCCAGCGAAGTGGCCACGTCGTCGGCAGCGGACTGCACGGCTTCGTACAACATCGGTGCCAAGCCCGGTTCCGGCGCTTCGGCGGCATGGATCGAGGGCAGCGGCTCGGCTTCGGCAGATTTCCCGATCCGGCTTACCGACATCCTCGATTTCGCCACCGGCAGGGCTTCGACGCTAAGCGCCACGTCCGCGTGCGCGGCCATACGCGCGTCGGTTTCGGACTCGGGCCAAAGGCCAGCGAGCGGGGCTAACCGGTTTTGCCCGTCCGACTGGACCGGGGTGGACTTGCGGCGACGTTTGCTCATGGCGACATCGAACCCTTGGTGACGGTGGCGGCTTGTTCGGATTCCGGAAATTCGGACAACAGGCGATCACGATAGTCTTGTTCGGCCCGGGCATTACCCAGCTTCGATTCGATTTGCATGCCGAGCACCAGGATCGCCGGGTCGGCCGGCACCCGGGCCAGGTAGCGTTCCAGGAAAGCGCGGGCTTTCATGAAATCAGTATTCTGAAAGGCCAGTTGCGACATCATCAACAGGGCCTCCGGAAGATCCGGGGCGCGCTCGAGCGCGGCGCGCAGGCTGCGTTCGGCGAGTTCCCGGTTGCCGGCCTTGCTGGCGCAGGCGGCCCGATTGGACAGCGCCGTTTCCGGGTGGCGATAGAACGGATCCAGCAAGGCACGCGCGAAATACGGGTCGGACTCTTCGAGCTTGCCGGCATTGCACAGATACCGACCCAGATTGTTGTTGGTGTCGCCCGATTCCGGCGCCAGCCGGTAGGCGATGCGGTAGTGTTCTTCGGCCTTGGGCCGGTTGCCGATCTGCTCGTAGAGCACCGCGATCACGGTATGCGCGTCGCTGGATTTTGGGTCCAGCTTGACCGCCTTTTGCAGTTTTTCCATGGCCAGGTCGAGTTGGCCGCGGCCAAGATAGGACTGGCCCAACTGCACGTTCAGTGCCGCCGCCTCGGATTTGGTCTTGCCGGCGCCGCGCAGGTTGCGGTCGATCTGTTTGTTCGAGGTGGCTTTAGACTCGGGGATGTAGGTCGGGCCATCACCACCCGAAGCACAGCCGGCCAGGGCCGCGCCAAGCAGCAGCAGGCAGGCAATCCGCCGCGTCAATGATTTTTCATGCCGCATCGGCTGCCACCTTGAGTCGGGCCTGGTGCTCACGACTACGCCGGGTGCGATCGATCACCTGGCCGGCCAATTGCCCGCAGGCGGCATCGATATCGTCGCCGCGGGTCTTTCTGACCGTAGCGATCAGCCCGGCCTGCATCACGATCTGTTTGAAGGTGGCGATCGCCTCCGGCTCGGAGCGCCGATATTCGGCACCGGGAAACGGATTGAACGGAATCAGATTCAGTTTGCTCGGCAGCTTGCGCAACAGTTTGACCAGGGCGCGGGCATGTTCGGGGCGGTCGTTCACGTCTTTCATCAGGGTGTATTCGAAGGTGATCGACGAACGCGGCCGGCGCGCCTGATAACGCTGGCAGGCGGCCAGCAGATCGGCGATCGGATACTTGCGGTTGATCGGCATCAACTGCTCACGCAGTTCATCGAACGGCGCGTGCAGGGACACCGCCAGACTTACGTCACAACGCTCGGACAGCGCATCGATGCCGGGCACCAGCCCAGCCGTGGACAGGGTCACACGCCGGTTGGCCAGGCCAAAACCGAAGTCGTGGCGCATCAGGTCCATGGCGTCGGTGACCGCGTCGAAATTGCGCAGCGGCTCGCCCATGCCCATCATCACCACATTGCTGATGCGGCGTTCGGAAAGTGCGTTGTTGCGGTGCACGCTGCCCAGGCGCTGGGCCGCCACCCAGACTTGGCCAATGATCTCGGCGGTGCTCAAATTGCGGTTGAAACCTTGTTTGCCGGTCGAACAGAAGCCGCAGTCGAGCGCGCAGCCGATCTGCGAGGACACGCACAGAGTGCCGCGGTTGGCTTCGGGAATGAACACGGTTTCGATCGCGCTACCGCCGTTCATGGCCAGCAGCCACTTGACGGTACCGTCGGCCGAGACCTTTTCCACCAGCACCTTGGGCAGGGCCAGCTCGGCCACGGTTTCGAGCCGCGCCCGAAACGCCTTGCCGATGTCGGTCATCTGCTCGAAGCTCGATGCCTGGTGGTGATAGATCCACTTCAACAGTTGCGCCGCGCGGAAGCGCTTCTCGCCCAGCGCCAAAACGAACCGTTCCATCGCCGGCGGGGCAAGGTCGAACAGGTTGATTTTGCCGGTCGGCAGATTCATGGCGTGGCCAAGGTCAGCATGGACTCGTTTTCAGTGGCGCGGATGCAGTTCGATTCCGGAAAAGAAATAGACAATTTCGTTTGCCGCCGTTTCCGCAGCGTCCGAGCCATGCACGGCATTGGCGTCGATCGATTGGGCAAAGTCAGCACGAATCGTGCCCGGGGCGGCCTTTTTGGGGTCGGTAGCACCCATCAGCTCCCGATAGCGTGCGATCGCACCCTCGCCTTCCAGCACCTGGACCAGCACCGGCCCGGAAACCATGAAGCGGACCAGATCCTTGAAGAACGGTCGCTCGCGGTGCACCGCGTAGAAACCCTCGGCCTCGGCCTGCGACAACTGCTTCAACTTGGCCGCGATCACAGTCAGCTGGTTCGACTCCAGCCGCGCGATGATCTGGCCGATTACATTCTTGGCCACGGCATCGGGTTTGATGATGGAAAGGGTGCGCTCGAGCGCCATCGGATATTCCTCGCGAAGGGTTTGAAAAGGGGTCAAGATTGAACCCGTGATGCTACCATCAAAAACGATAGAAAACGTGCGTTTAGCCGCACAATCGCAGGTCCTTTCGCCGATCCATGCCGGAGATCCGGGCGGCGCTCGGGCTTGCGCTGCGCCCGGCGCGGTGGAATAGCGTTGGCCGCGCCCCCGATGTCTTGGCGCGCAACGCGCAACGCCCCTTGTTCGCTGCACCGGATCCCGCTATAGTTTCGGGCTGTTTCGAACAACCGTACTGGAATCGCCATGAAAGTGCTTTCTTCGCTCAAATCCGCCAAGTCCCGCCACCGCGACTGCAAGATCGTCCGCCGCCGCGGCAAGGTGTTCGTGATCTGCAAGTCGAACCCGCGTTTCAAGGCGCGCCAGCGCTGATCCCGGCTGCCGCGAACCGCAATCGAGCCGACTTCGCGTCGGCTTTTTTGTGCGCCGACGGGACACTTCGGGCGATCCAGTGTCGGGGCGTGAACCACCGCACGGCGTTTGCGGCATACTTGCGTTACAAACGCGCTGAGCGGGATCCACCCACGGAGGCATCCATGAAATCCGCACGCAAATCGCCGCAGCTGGTCCTGATGGTTGCCCTGTTCGCGGGACTGCCGATCGCACCGGTCGGCCACGCCGATACCCTGCTGATCGAACGCGCCCAGGACGCGCGTGCGATCGCGCATCCCCGGCGCGGCGCGCTGATGAGCCAGGTCGAGGCCGAATTCGGCCCACCTCTGCACCGGGTCGGACCGGTCGGCGATCCGCCGATCACCCGCTGGGTGTACGCCGACATCACCGTCTATTTCGAGGGCGACCATGTGATATCGAGCGTGCTGAACAAGGCGTCCGGGCTGGAACTGGGCCCGAAGCCGGTGCGTTGATGACCGAACTGGCCTGGCGCTGGCCCGCCGAATGGGAGCCGCAGGACGCCATCCTGCTGGCCTGGCCGCACGCGGGCACCGACTGGGCGCCGCAATTGCCGGCGGTCGAACGCGCCTATGTCGAACTGATCGCGGCGATCACCCGCTTTGAGGACGCCGTGCTGGTGGTAGCCGATGCCACCGTCGCG
>JBGSKT010000214.1:0-1521 GCA_041741075.1 Lysobacterales bacterium | reverse complement strand
CATGGATGGCGCGGCCGGATGCGCTGCACCAGGGATGGTTGCTGGCCAAGCCATCAAACGAAGCGGCTGCACGGCCGAACGACCGGCCATGGATGGCGCGGCCGGATGCGCTGCACCAGGGATGGTTGCTGGCCAAGCCATCAAACGAAGCGGCTGCACGGCCGAACGACCGGCCATGGATGGCGCGGCCGGATGCGCTGCACCAGGGATGGTTGCTGTCCAGGGCAGGAACGAAAGCAGCGCCCCGGTGGGAGCGACGGCTACGTCAAGACTGTTGATCACGGCGACAGTCGCGACCTGCCGTCGCTCCCACAATGGCCGTCTCGGCCCTTGTTGCCAAGTCGCGTCGGCGACAGAATGGACGCTCCCGAAAGGAGTCCGCGCATGGCACGACAGGTGATCCATACCAGCAATGCCCCGGCCGCAATCGGCACTTATGTGCAGGCGGTGCGGGCCGGTAATACCGTCTATATTTCCGGCCAGATTCCGCTCGACCCGCTCACCGGCGCCCTGGTCGAGGGCGATTTCGAGGCGCACATTCGGCGGGTGTTCGAGAACCTGCGGGCGATCGCCGTGGCCGCCGGCGGCGAACTCAAGGACATCGTCAAGCTCAATGTGTTCCTGACTGATCTCGGCCACTTCGGCGAGGTCAACCGGGTCATGGCCGAGTATTTCCAGGCGCCGTTTCCGGCCCGGGCGGCGATCGGTGTGGCCGCCCTGCCGCGCGCGGCAGCGGTCGAGATGGATGCCATCCTGGTGCTCGATTGATGCAATTCGGGCCGGGCTGATGTTGATCCCTGAAGCGACCCCGGTGGCGGTGGCGGTCGATGCCGGACTGCAGCCGGTCACGGTGTTGCGCGGTGTCGGCACGGCGGTGGCCGAGTCATTGCAGCGGATCGATATACGCAGTTTGCAGGATTTGTGGTTTCACCTGCCGCTGCGCTATGAAGATCAGACCCGGGTTACCGCGGTGGCCGCGCTCGAGGTCGGTAAGCCGGCCCTGGTCGAGGGCGTGGTCAGCGCGGTCGAACGCAGCTTCCGCTACCGGCCGCTGTTGCGGGTGGCTTTGCAAGATGACCACGGCCACACCCTGACTCTGCGCTTTCTGCATTTCAGCGCAAGGCAGGTCGAGGCCTTCGAACCGGGTGCACGCTTTCGTGCTTTCGGCGAGGTGCGCTTCGGCGCGCAGAGCCTGGAAATGATCCACCCGCAATATCAGCGCCTGCAAATCGCCGCGCCGCTGGCTTCGAGCCTGACCCCGGTCTACCCGAGCACTGCCGGGCTCGGCCAGAAGACCCTGGTACGGCTGACCCGCGATGCCCTGCGCCACTTGCCGAGCGGTCCGGCCTTCGACCTGCTGCCGGAGGCATTCCGTCAGCAGCTCGGACTTGGCGACCTGCGTGCAGCGCTGTGGAAGGTTCATGCGCCGGGGCCGGATGACGATGTAGCAGCCCTGCTTGCCGGCACCCACCCGGCCCAGCGCCGGCTGGCGGTCGATGAGTTGCTGGCGCATCAACTATC
>JBGSKT010000213.1:0-10644 GCA_041741075.1 Lysobacterales bacterium | reverse complement strand
GATCGACCACGTGCTCGACGGCGACCGCGAACTGCGTGAGATTGAGGCGGCGCTCGCGATCGCCGAGGACAGCCACGACGCCCAGGCGATGTGCGATCTGCACGAACGCCTGCACAGCATCGACGGCTATGCAGCAGCGGCCCGCGCCGGACGCCTGCTGCACGGCCTCGGCTTTTCGGCCGAGGAGCAGCACAAGCCGGTGCACGAATTTTCCGGCGGCTGGCGCATGCGCCTCGATCTGGCCCAGGCGCTGATGTGCCGCAGCGACCTGCTGCTGCTCAACGAACCGACCAACCACCTCGACCTGGACGCGGTGTTCTGGCTGCAGGAGTGGCTGCTCGCCTACCCCGGCACCTTGATCGTCATTTCGCACGATCGTGATTTTCTCGACGCGGTCTGTACCCACACCCTGCACATCGCCCAGGGTGGCGGCAACCTGTACAGCGGAAACTATTCGGCGTTCGAACGTCTGCGCGCCGAACGCATGGCGCAGCAATCCGCAGTGCGCGAACAGCAGGACCGCCAGATCGCGCACCTGCAGACTTTTGTCGACCGCTTCCGCGCCTCGGCTGCCAAGGCGCGCATGGCGCAGTCGCGGGTCAAGATGATCGAGCGCATCGAACGCGTCAGCGTGGCCGCCGCCGATCCCGAATTCAGCTTCGAATTCGCCGCACCGGACAAGCTGCCCGCACCCCTGATTCGACTATCCGATGTGGCGGTCGGCTATGCCGCGCAGCCGGTGCTGACCGGACTTGGCGCCAACATTGCGCCGGGCGACCGGATCGGCCTGGTCGGCCCGAACGGCGCCGGAAAATCGACCCTGATCAAGCTGCTCGCCGGCAGCTTGCGGGCCCGCTCCGGCACCGAGACCCGACACCCGGACCTGCGCGTCGGCTACTTCGCCCAACACCAACTGGAACAACTCGATCCGGCCGCTTCGCCGCTCGATCACTTCCGCAAGCTGGAGCCGAACAAGGGCGAGGGCGAACTGCGCAAGATCCTCGGCGGATTCCACTTCAGCAACGAGCGGGTATTCGAACCGGTCGGCCCATTCTCGGGTGGCGAAAAGGCGCGCCTGGCACTGGCCATGATCGTGCACCAGCGCCCCAACCTGCTGTTGCTCGACGAACCCACCAACCATCTCGACCTGGACATGCGTCAGGCGCTGGCGCTGGCCCTGCAGAGTTTTGTCGGCGCCCTGGTGCTGGTCTCGCACGACCGTCATCTGGTTGCCAGCGTGTGCGACGTACTGTGGCGGGTCAGCGATGGCCACATGGCCGAATTCGATGGCGACCTCGACGACTACGCGCGCTGGCTGAGCACCCGCGAACGCGACTACACCCGCGCCCTCGAAGCAACGCCGGCCAAGGCAAAGGTGGCCGAAGCAAAGGTGGTCGAAGCAAAGCCGGTCGAACGCGCGCCGGATCGCCAGCAACGCGAGCGCGAACGTCCGTTGAAACAAGCCCTGCGTCAGGCCGAGACCCGGGTCGATTCCCTGCATAGCCGACTCTCGGAAATCGAACGCCTGCTTGCCGACGAACAACTTTATCGCGATAGCGGCAAAGACCCGCTGCAACGACTACTCGGCGAACAGGCGACCCTGCGCAACGAGCTCGTCCACGCCGAAGAGACCTGGCTCGCCGCCGCCGGCGCGCTGGAACGGTGCGCCTGATCGGAGGACCGAGGACGCAGAAACAAGGTCGCCCGCGGCGCTGGCCGGGGGCTGGTCCCGACGCTCAAGGCAGCGCCAACCACTGGGTCCCGGCTTGACCAGCTCCGCTGTTGAGAGCCGCCGGGACGACGCCATTCCTATTTTCTGTCTTCTGCAACTCAGAAGCGCGCGCTGAACTCGACCCCGAAGATGCGCGGTTCATTGATGAAACCGGTCAGGTTGTTGAAGTCGATACCACCGACCAGCTCGCGCTGGTTGGTGATGTTGCGCGCGTACAGGGCCAGTTCGCGGCTACCGGCGCGCCAGTTGTAACCGGCCCGGACTCCGCCTTCGAGCAGACCATCGCCGTTGAATTCGACCGAGTCGTACAGGAAGAAATTGACCTTGCTGCGATACGCCCAGTCGGTATACACGAAGGCCTCGCCATTGCCCATCGGGATGCCGTAACGGGCGGTGGCATTGGCCACCACCAGTGGCGCTTGCGGAAGACGGTTGCCGTCGATCGAAACCGTACCGGCGATCGGGCCGGGCGCATCGAGCACCGTGCAGCCGCCACCACAGGGCTGGATGAACAGGTTCGGGTCGTCGATTTCGGTGTCGTTGTAGCTCAAGCCCGCGGTAACCAGCAGTCGGTCGGTCAGATAGGCGTCGGCATCCAGCTCGAAACCGGAACCCACGGTCTGGTCGGCATTGACCAGGGTGTTGAAATTGGTCTGGCCACCGACCGCGGTCAGTTGCTGGTCATTGATCGTGTACTTGTAAACGGTGAAGCCGATCCGCGCGCGCTTGTCCCACAACTCGGTCTTGACCCCGGCCTCGTAGGAAACCACCGATTCCGAATCGGCCACGCTGACCACATCGCCAAACAGCAGACGGCCCTGAACGCTGGGCGCGCGGAAGCCGCGGGCGACACGCACAAAACCGTTGAGGTTATCGGTCAACTGATAGATCGCGCTGGCGTCCCAGCTCAGGTCGGAATCGCTGGGGCTGACGCTGAGCGGGCCGATCGGACCGACGCCGAGGAACGACAGCGGCGACTGGAAGCGCTCGGCCACGAAATCCTTCTCGTCACGGGTGAAACGCAGGCCGCCACGCAGGGTTAGCCGGTCGCTGGCCTGGTACTCCAGCGATCCAAACGCGGCATAGGCATTGTTCTGCTGATCCTGACGGGCAAAGCCGTTCTGCGGCCGCCCCGGCGCCAGGGTGTCGTAGTTGAAGCTGTCGATGCTGATGTCTTCGAAGAAATAGTACACACCAAATTGCCATTGCAGGGCGGCATCGGTGGTCGATTGCAGGCGCAGTTCCTGACTGAACTGGTCGTGCGATGGCAGCCCGTCGGCGGATTCGGCGGTGAACGGGATCAGGCCGGGCCCGGATGGCGGTGCGAACACCGCACCGAAGCCGCCGTCGATGTCGCCGCGCGAAAGCATGTCCACGGTCTCGTAACCGGTGATCGAGTGCAGGCTGAAGCCATCGAAGTCCCAGCGCAGGCGGGCGCTGGCGCCGAGGGCATCCAGATCCTGGAAGTTGTCGCCGTCGATGCTGATTCGGTCGCGGCGAAAGCCGGGCACGAATTCGTTGCTGCCGGGCTGGATGATATTGGCCCGGAACAGCCGCGCGGTGCCGGTAAGCGAGCGCAGGTGGACATTGAACAGAGCCTCGAAATCCTCGCGTGGCGCGTACAGGAACTGGGCGCGAGCGGCAAACTCCTCGTAGCCTTCGAGGTCATCGCCGGGGCCATTGAAAGTGTTGTCGACATAATCGTCGCGGCGCTGATACAGCGCCGACACCCGCGCCGACCAGTCCTCGCTCAGGCCACCACCGACCGCGCTCTCGACATTGAGCGTATTGAAGCGGCCATAGTCGACACGTGCATAGCCATCGCTGTCCTGGCTCGGGCGCCGGCTGTTGAACTTGAGCACACCGGCCGGGGTGTTGCGTCCGAACAGGGTTCCCTGCGGGCCGCGCAGCATTTCCAGTTGATCCAGATCGAACATCGGAAAGCCCTTGAGGATCGGGTTCTCCTGGACCACATCGTCATAGATCAACGACACCGGCTGCGATGCGTTGAGATCGAAATCGGTATTGCCGATGCCGCGGATATAGAAGCGCGGAAACGCACGCCCGAACGAGGACTCGATCTGAAGGCTGGGCAGGCGACCGGACAGCACCCGGATATCGTCGCCACCGGAACTGATCACGTTGAGTTTCTCGACATCGACCGTGGTGATCGAGATCGGCACCTTCTGCAGATCCTCCTGTTTTCGCTCAGCGGTCACGGTGACCGTTTCCAGACGCACGCTGGCCGCGTTTCCGGAATCATCCGTCGGCGCCTGGTCCTGTGCCTGCAGCACGGACAGCGGCAAGGCACAAGTGATCGCCAGCGCAAGACAGCGCTTCGGTAAATGGGACGTTTTCATCGGGGGCTCCATTGTTTTTGTGTAAGCGGCTGGAAGAACGACCCGTGTCGGGCCACGGATCAGGTGCGGACCGACTTTGGCGGACACGGACAAGTGCTTGCGGGACCGGCACCGGTCAAGCGAACACAGCAGCAAGCCATCCGGAGGGTTCCCGCCAAATCTGCCGATGCCCGCGGCAACCGCTCCCCGAACCACGCTTCCGCTGCCAACCCCGCAATCTCGGCAATTTCACCAGAAAACCGGCCACGGTGCTACCCCGGCCAGTACCGCTCGGCCGGCACGCCCGATTCAGTCCCGCTGGTTTTCGAACTGCAGCGGCAACTCGAACTCGCCCTGGCGGATCAGCGTCATCACGCCCTGAAGATCATCGCGCTTTTTGCTGCTGATGCGTAGTTTGTCGCCATTGATCTGGGCCTCGACCTTGGCACGGCTTTCCTTGATCCGCGCGATGATCTTCTTGGCCAGCGCCTGTTCGATACCCTGGCGCACGGTGATCTTCTGGCGCGCGCCGGCCAGGTTGACCTCGGGCTCGGCGATCTCCAGGCAGCGCACGTCGATCGCACGGGCGGTCAGCCTTGCGCGCAGAATGTCCTGCATCTGGCCGAGCTGAAACTCGCTCGGCGCAAACGCGGTGATCACCGCTTCGGCCCGCTCGAAGCGTGCGTCGCTGCCACGAAAATCAAAACGGTTGCCGAGCTCGCGGTTGGCCTGGTCGACGGCATTGGTCAGTTCGTGCTGGTCGATCTCTGAGACGATATCGAAGGAGGGCATGGCGGATATTCCGGCGTCGGTGGGATCGCGGCCAGCATAGCGAAATCGGTGTTCGGTGTTCGGTGTTCAGTGTTCAGTGTTCGGTGTTCGGTGTTCGGTGTTCGGTGTTCGGCACCCCGCCACGCTTTGACAGAACACCGAAAACCGAAAACCGAAAACCGAAAACCGCTCTACTACTCTTTCGCTTTCGCCACCCGCAATGCCAGGACAAATGCCCCGATCATCAAGCCGGTGGCGAGCAGCATCGGCGCGCCCGGCAGGTGCATCCCCGATCCGGGGCCGATCGCGGCGGCAAATACCTTGGTGAACAGCAATGGACCGAACAATCCGGCCAAGCCCATCAGGCCGGTATTGGCGCCCTGCAGCTTACCCTGCTCGCTGGGTCCGAGGCGCGCACTCATCAGGCCCTGCAGGGCCGGCGCGGACAGACCCCACAGCGCCATCACCGGCACGCCGACCATCAGCATGGTGCCGTTCGGCGCCAGCGCGTAGACCAGAAACCCGAGCGCGCCAAAACCAATGCCGGTCAGCGCCGCTCGCCGCTCGCCGAATCGTCTGACCACCGGCCGCACCATGCCGCCCTGGACGATGATCGCGAATACCCCGACCGCACCGAGGAACAGACCGACGGTCGGCTCGTCCCAGTGGTAGCGATAGCTGGCGTACAGCACCATCGTGCTTGGCAGGGCGAAGTGGGCCAGATTCATCAGCAACAGCACCAGCGCCAGGCCAAGCAACTCGGCGTGCGCTCGCAACAGCCGCAGCGAGGCGATCGGATTGGCCCGCACCCATCGAAAACCGTCGCGCCGTTCCGGTGGCAGGGATTCCGGCAGCACGAAGTAGCCATAGGCGGCATTGAGCAGGCTCAATCCTGCGGCCACCCAAAACGGCAGGCGATGGTCGATGCCGCCCAGGTAGCCGCCCAGGGCCGGACCGAGCACGAATCCGAATCCGAACGCCGCGCCGAGGAATCCAAAACGCCCGGCCCGTTGTTCGGGTGGCGTCACGTCGGCGATGTAGGCGTAGGCGGTGCTGATGCTGGCCGCGAACATGCCCGAGATCATCCGCCCGAACAACAGCCAGCGCACGCTCGGCGCGAGCGCCATCACCACGTAATCGAGGCCGAGTCCGAAGTTCGACAGCAACACGATCGGGCGCCGCCCGAAGCGGTCCGACAGCGCCCCGATGATCGGCGAGCAGAAGAACTGCATGAACGCCCAGGTGAAACCGAACCAGCCGTAGATGCCGGCCGCACTCGCGGTATCGCCACCGAGCATGCTCTCGACCAATTTCGGCAGCACCGGAATGACGATGCCGAGCGCCAGCATATCCAGCGCCACCGTGATCAGGATGAACCAGAATGCGGCGGTTCGCGCCGGACGCGCAGTGATTGGCGTGGAAGCAGACATGGATGGGTTCGATCGCGGATCGCCCAGCGTAACCGATCCACTGTGGCAATGGACCACAGGGGGCATCTTGCCGGCCGATCTCCGCAGCACCGACGCGACCGGGCGCGGCGCAGCAACGCGGCTCGCTACTCGCTGGGTGCGGTCCGTGCCCCGCTCGACCGCCGCAACTGGTTTTCGGCATTGAACAGGTGGTCGATGCGGGTGAACAGCTCGGCGCGGGAAAAGGGCTTCTTCATGAAATCGTCGGCGCCGATGCGCTGCGCGTAGAACTGCTCGGTGGCCTGTTCGTTGCCGCTCATCATGATCACCGGGATGTCGCGGGTGCGCGGATCGCGGCGCAACTGTCGGAGCGCGGCGAATCCATTCATGCCGGGCAGCACGATGTCGAGAAAGACCAGATCGGGTTGCTCGCCGATGGCGATTTCTACGCCCTTCTCGGCGTCCACCGCTTCGAGCACGACGTAGCTGTTCTGTGCCAGCATCTTGCGCATGACCGCGAGAATGGTCAGCGAATCATCGACTACCAGGATGCGCAGCCCCCCGCCTGGCTGCGGACGCGGCTTCTCGCGACGATCCCGGCTGTCCTGGTCCTCGTGGCCAAACAAACGCTTGAAAATGCCGAATCTACTCACCGCAACCCCTGCCGTCCCGAGCCATCGCCGATGGCGGCAGTTTCGCCCAGCGCAGCGCCGCTGGCAACCGGTATTTTCTTCCGAGAGGCGGGAAGTAGGGTGGATAAGCGCAGCGCATCCACCATGCCAGAGCATGCCGAGCTGGTGCTCGGCGCGCCCAGGACATAGCCAATCTGTCGGGTCCGCGCCTGCGGCGCTTGACCCGACCTACGGCTGTATTGTGGGCGGGAGTCGGGAGTGGAGAGTCGGGGAAGCCGTCTTCCCGGCGCGAGCCGGGACCCAGTCGTCGAAGCCGCGACCCTGCCCCACGCTGGGCCCCGGCCTGCGCCGGGGCGACGAGCCAAGCTACGAACCTACCAACCTGCCCGCACCCTTCGTTCAATCCCAGCGATCATCGCGCGACCAGATCGCGTCGTTGTCGATCCGGATCGGGAAGCGTGAGATCGGCGACCAGGCCGGGCCGCGCAACACTTCGCCGCTGCGCACGTCGAAGCGGGCGCCGTGGCGCGGGCATTCGATCACGTGACCAATGAACGGCCCGCCGGTGAGTTCGGCGCCGTCGTGGGTGCAGACATCCTCGATCGCGTAGATTTCGCCATCGACGTTGAACACGGCGACCATGGCGCCATCGACTTCGGCGACGCGGTGCTCGCCGGGCAGCAGCTCATGGCTGGCACAGATTCGGGTCCACTGGTTCATTGCGACTCCGCGGGTGTCGTTGGGATGCTGCGGCTACAGCGGTTTGGCCAGCACGATGAATTCCAGGTCGGCGCGCCGGGGCAGGCCGAAGCGTTCGTCGCCGTACGGAAATGGTTTGGACTGGCCGGTGACCCGGTAACCACGGCGTTGATAGTAGGCGATCAGTTCCTTCCTGAGCGAGATCACGGTCATGGTCATTACCGTGGCCTCCCGCTGTTCGCGGGCGTGGCGCTCGGCCTCGGCCAGTATCTTCGAACCAATGCCCTCACCCTGGGCGGCGGGATTCACCGCGAACATGCCGAAGTAGCCGACCTGGTCGTACACCTCGACCTGGGCGCAACCGCGCAACTCGCCATTTTCGATGGCCAGCAGCACCTGGCTGCCCGGCGTTTCGATCAGGGTCGCCACGGTCACCACATCGGTGCGCTGGCCATCGAGCAGATCGGCCTCGGTGGTCCAGCCCTGGCGGCTGGCATCGCCACGATAGGCCGACTCGACCAAGGCCACGATGGCCGGGATATCCTCACAGCGAGCGGATCGGAATTCGGTCATGGGGCGAGAGAAGGGAGATGGGAAATGGGAGACGGGAGACGCCGGGAGCCAGAAAACCAAAAACCAATAACCGAAAACGCCCCTGCACCTACCCCCGCAACGCTCGGCGCAAGGCATCGAAGGGCAGCAACGCGCAACGCTGGCGTGCCGGGTGGGTGGCCAGTTCATCGAATACCGCGAGCGCACCGAGTCGTTCACGGTCGGCAGGCGCCCCGGCCATGAGCGCGCACAGGCCCGACTGCAATGCCACGATATCGGCAGCATCGCGGCCGACCGCGAGTTCGCAGAGGATCGAGGCGCAAGCGGTGCAGATCGCACAACTCTCGCCCTCGAAGCCACAAGCGGCAATCCGCCCCGAAGCATCCAGCCGCAGCGCGATCTGCACCTCGTCGCCGCAGCTGGCGTTGCGGCCGCTGCCCCGCTGCGTGGCGCCGGCCAGCGGGCCAAAATTGCGTGGCGCCCGGTTGTGTTCGAGCACGGTCGCCGAATAGATCGCGGACAGGGCCATGGCGGGTCGATCAGCGCGGCTGCGGGTTCATTCCAACATCTTGCGCACCTTGTCCACCGCCGCCACGAAGGCGTCGATTTCTTCAAAGGTGTTGTAGAACGCGAGCGAAACCCGGCTGGTCGCGGCCACGCCGTAGAAGTTCATCAGCGGATGCGCGCAGTGGTGCCCGGAGCGTACCGCGATGCCCTCGTGATCGAGCAGGGTGGCCAGATCGTGGGCGTGCACGCCGTCGATCAGGAACGAGAACACCGAGGCACGTTGACGTGCCTGGCCGTACAGGCGCAGGCCGCGGATGCCGGCCAGCGCACTCAGCATGTATTCGGTCAGGGCATGCTCGCGCGCGGCAATGTGGCCCATGCCGAAGGCTTCCAACCAATCGATCGCGGCGCCCAGGCCGATGAAACCGGCGATGTTCGGCGTGCCGGCTTCGAAGCGGTGCGGCGGGCAGGCAAACTCGGTCTTTTCGAAACTGACCGAGTGGATCATCTCGCCGCCACCCATGAACGGCGGCATCGCCTGCAGGATCTCCCATTTGGCCCACAGCGCGCCGGTGCCGGTCGGGCCGAACATCTTGTGCCCGGTCAGCACGTAGAAGTCCGCGCCCAGCGCCTGCACGTCGACCGGCATGTGCGGCACCGCCTGCGAGCCATCGACCAGTACCGGAATGCCCTTGGCGTGCGCCGCGTCGATCAGCTCGCGCAGCGGGTTGACGGTGCCGAGCACGTTCGAAACGTGGGTCACCGCGAATAGTTTGACGTGAGCGTCGAACAGCGCCAGCGTGCCTTCGATATCGATTTCGCCAGCGGCCGTGATCGGGGTCGGCAGCACCCGCGCGCCGCGGCGTTCGGCGACCAGTTGCCAGGGCACGATATTGGCGTGGTGCTCCATGGTGCTGGCCAGCACCACGTCGCCGGGATTCAGTTGCGGCATCAACCAGGCGTAGGCGACCAGGTTGGTGGCCGCGGTGGTGCCGCTGGTGAACACGATCTGTTCGCGCCGCCCGGCATTGATGAACCTGGCCAGCTTGTCGCGCACCGCCTCGTAGTGGACCGTGGCTTCACTGCCCAGGGTATGCACGGCACGCGAAACATTGGCATTGAACTCGCGATAGTAGCGATCGACGGCATCCACCACGCACTGCGGGCGTTGCGCGGTGTTGGCGTTGTCGAAATAGATCAGCGGCTTGCCATGGATCAGCCGGGAGAGCTGCGGCAGCTCGGCGCGAATCGCGGCGATATCGAGGTCTTGGGTCATAGTGCTCAGCGGTGGAGTGGGCGGTACGCGTCGCGATGCAATCCGGGCCATGCCCTGCACTCAGGGTGCTTCGGCCAGGCCGGGCAGCAATTCGGGCAGTTCGGCTTCGATCAGGGCGCGCATTGTCGCATCTTCGACCGCGGCCAGCGCTTCGAACGCAAACGCCCGGGTCAAAAGCGCCCTGGCCGCCGGCTCGGGGAGGCCACGCGAGCGCAGGTAGAACAGCGCGTTTTCGTCCAGGCTGCCAACCGTGGCACCGTGCGCGGCCTTGACTTCGTCTGCGTAGATTTCGAGCACCGGCCGGATATCGATTTCGGCGTCGGCGGACAGCAGCAGATTCTTGCTGCTGAGCCGGGCGTCGCTGCCATCGGCACCCTCGGCAATCACCAGCCGCCCACCGAAGGCGAGCCGGCAGCGACCCTCGGCCAGCCCGCGCCAGACCAGTTCGCAGGCGCTGTCCCTGGCCTGGTGCTGGACGTCGATGGCGAGTTCGGCGTGGCGTCGCGCGCCCAGCGCCTGTACCCCAGCGGAGCGGAAGCGCGCGCCGGCTCCAGCCAGTTCCACGTTCAGCGCATGACGATACAGCGCGGCGCCGGGGCAGAGTTCGAAGTGCTCGGCCGTGGCCCGCTCGGCCAGCGAATAATGCGTGTGCGCGATCACGCTGGCGCGATCCACGGCGGTGCTCGACAGAACGTGGCCGAAGCGCGCGTCTTGGCCCACGGTCGCA
>JBGSKT010000212.1:0-2378 GCA_041741075.1 Lysobacterales bacterium | reverse complement strand
CTGGCCATGGCCGCGGCCGAGGCAAACAACTTCGGCAAGGTCGGCATCGGCACGGTCGGCGCATCCGGCGCCCGCACCGGCTTGCTGGCATGCGCCGGCTCGGCCAGGGCGGAAATGCGGTTCAATGCGGACAAAAACTCTTCGGTGCCCTGAAACCGCTCGGCCGGATCCTTGGCCATCGCCTTGTCGATCAGCGGCTGCCAGTGGCGGCGGTCTTCTGGCAGGGTCGGTACCGGCTCGAACACGTGCGCGTAGGCAATGGCAAAGCCGTCCTCACCATCGTAAGGCGGGTTGCCGGTCAGCGCCTCGAAGGCCAGCGCGCCCAGCGAATACACGTCGGAGCGGCCGTCGACGTCACTGCCGCGCGCCTGTTCCGGGCTCATGTAGTGGCTGGTACCGACACTGACCCCGGCATTGGTAATGCGCGAAGCCCGGGTGACCGCGCGGGCGATGCCGAAATCGGTCAGCACCGGATTGTCGTTTGGATCGAACAGCACATTGCCGGGGGCGACATCGCGGTGCACGATGCCGCGCTGGTGGGCGAAACTCAGGGCGCGGGCGACTCCAGACAGCACCCGCACCACCTCGGATTCCGGCACGCCATTCCGAATGCGTTTCAGAAAGTCGCCGTTCGGTAGATGCTGCATCGAAAAATAATGCAGCTTCTCGTCGGTAATGCCGACGTCGTAGACCGCAACGATATTGGGATGTGCCAGCGAGGCCAGGGTGCGCGCTTCCTGGGTGAAGCGGCGTGAGAAGCTGGGGTCAGAGACCATCGCCGGGTTCATCACCTTGA
Organism: Lysobacterales bacterium; assembly: GCA_041741075.1. Lineage (GTDB taxonomy): Bacteria > Pseudomonadota > Gammaproteobacteria > Xanthomonadales > Ahniellaceae > 0-14-3-00-62-12. The sequence continues at coordinate 1,582 of JBGSKT010000212.1, read as the reverse complement.
GCGCGACCTCGCGTTCCAGCGAAGTCTGCACGGCAAGATAGACCTTGGCCATACCGCCAATGCCGATCTCGCGTTTGATCAGATAACCCGGAATCTGGATCACAAAGCACCGCAGCCAAGACGGGACCCCGATTCTAGCAACGAAGCTGGGTCCGCAGACAGAAGACAGAAGACAGACGACAGACGACAGAAGTGCCAAAGCAAGCGCATCTGCAACCCGCACGCGGTGTAAGTAGGCGCCGATTTCGGCGCGGATGGCCATGCGAGCAGCGTATGCTGGTCCTGGCCAGTTGCCATGAAGAACCCGAAGGGCACCCGAAACTTGAAGGTGCCCTTCGTGCATTGTGGGTAATCCGCGGTCCGGAGTGTTTGATGGGCGAGGTTTGAGTCGGCTGCAGCCGCGAACGCCAGCGCAAAGATGCGCGGCCCGGCGTCCGGGCACCGGCAAGGATGATGGGGCCCACGGCGTTGCGGCGCTGTTGTGGGGGCGCCGGAATTGTGGGGGCGACCGGGTTGTGGGAGCGACGGTACGTCGCGACTTGGCTAACGAAGCGACAGTCGCGACGTGCCCGTCGCTCCCACAATTGACGCTTCCCGCTTCTCGCCTCCCGTCTCCCGAAACACCGCCCGGGTTATCATTGGCCGCTTTGCGTCCGGCCGAAACCATTCCGGCCCCGGCCCGGCGCGCAGCTTGCGGAGCGTGGATGAAAACCTGGCTGGTCACCGGCGGTGCCGGATTCATAGGTAGCAACTTCGTGCTGGCGCAGGCCGGCAAGTCGGCGCGCATCGTCAATCTGGACGCGTTGACCTACGCCGGCAATCCGGACAATCTGGCCGCGCTGGCGGGCGACCCGGGGCATGTCTTCGTGCACGGCGATATCCGCGATACCGAGCGGGTGCGCGACTTGCTCGATGCGTACCGACCCGAGGCGATCATCCATTTCGCCGCCGAAAGCCACGTCGATCGCTCGATCGACGGCCCGGCCGCTTTCGTCGCAACCAATGTGCTCGGCACCCTCAACCTGCTCGAATGCGCGCTCGCCTATCACCGCGCCCTGCCCGAGCCGGCCCGGGCCGGCTTCCGTTTTCTGCACGTCTCGACCGACGAGGTCTACGGCTCGCTGGGTAGCCAGGGCCGCTTCAGCGAAAGCAGCCGGTACGCGCCGAACTCGCCGTACTCGGCGAGCAAGGCGGCCAGCGACCATCTGGTGCGCGCCTTTCACCACACCTATGGGCTGCCGGTGCTGACCACCAATTGCTCGAACAATTACGGGCCGTTCCAGTTCCCGGAAAAGCTCATCCCGCTGATGATCGCCAAGGCGCTGGCCGGCGCGCCCTTGCCGGTCTATGGCGACGGCCGCAACGTGCGCGACTGGCTGCATGTCGGCGACCATGTCGCGGCCATCCACGCGGTCTTGCAGGGCGGCCGGGTGGGTGAGGTGTACAACATCGGTGGCGAAGCCGAGCGCGAAAACATCACCGTGGTGCGCGCGATCCTGGCCCTGATCGACCAGCGCCGGCCGCTGCCCGATGGCAGCAGCCGCGAAGCGCTGATCCGTTACGTCGCCGACCGCCCCGGCCA
>JBGSKT010000211.1:0-2349 GCA_041741075.1 Lysobacterales bacterium | reverse complement strand
GCGTCGGCACAGCGGCCGCGGCGAGCCCGGCCGCATAGCCGGAAATGTAGTGCAGGGCCGCCGTGTCCAGACCTTCAGTCAGGCGCGCGAGCAACTGCCGTTGCACTTCGCTCAGCAGCGCGGTGACCGGTGCTTGCAGTTGCGCGGAAATGGCCCACTCCTCGGCTTTGGCTGGATGTGGACGCCATCGCCGCCGGTTCCGATCGCCAGGAACCGCCACGCTGACACCCGCTTGCAAACCCTAACCGGGCGATCGCTGCGGGCAAAACAATACTTCGCCATGGTCTTATGTCCGTTTGCCATGTCTCGGCGACCGATGGCAAACGGTTTAAGGTTTTAGGTTTTAGGTTTTAGGTGTTCGGTGTTCGGTGTTCGGTCGATGTTGCGCGGACCCGAAAGCAGCGCCATAGCCTGTTGCGCTGCACTGCGTTGCGCTCAGCGCAACCTATGCTCGGTACCCCGCAAACGGGGTGGCAATCAGCCGTGGCGGAACAAGGCCAGGCGGCGTGGCCGCAGGTGCAGCAGGTCGCCGCTCACCGGTTCCGGGGCTGGCAGTTCCGATTGCGCCCATTCGGCGCTTACATAGTCGGTGTCTGGCAGGTCTACCGCGAGCTCGATCCGGTAGCGCCCGGCCAGCCAGCGTGCGTCGACTACGGTCGCCGGCAGCGCATCGACCGAAGCGTGGCGCGACCACAGCCAGTCGTAGGGACGCACACAGACATCGACGCTGCCGTCGCCGACCTCGGTATCGGCGGGCGCCGGCCAGTGGGTATTGCCGAGCACGATCCGACCCTCTTGCAGACTGGCGCGCAGGCAGTCGACCTCGCCCAGGAATCGACTGACGAACAGACTGGCCGGGCGGTCTTGCAGATCGAGCGGGCTGCCGGTCTGGGCGATGCGGCCCTGGTCGATCAGCACGATGCGGTCGGCCACATCCAGCGCTTCGTCCTGGTCGTGGGTGACCAGCACCGTGGTGACTTTCAGCTCATCGTGCAGGCGCCGCAGCCAGCGCCGCAGCCGCCGCCGTACCTGGGCGTCGAGCGCGCCGAACGGTTCGTCGAGCAGCAATACACCGGGCTCGATCACCAGGGCGCGGGCCAGTGCGACACGCTGGCGCTGGCCGCCGGAGAGCTGGTCGGGGTAGCGCAGGGCCAGATTGCTCAACTGCACCAGGTCAAGAAAGCGCTCGACCGTGGCGCGAATCTGCGCCTCGGCCGGGCGGCTGGCGCGCGGACGCACGCGCAGACCAAAGGCAATGTTCTCGAACACGCTCATATGCCGGAACAGGGCGTAGTTCTGGAACACGAAACCGACCCCGCGATGGCGTGCATCGATCGCGGTGACATCGCGGCCGTGCAGGTGGATGCTGCCGGCATCCGGCGATTCCAGCCCCGAGATCACCCGCAGCAGGGTGGTTTTGCCGCAGCCGGAGGGGCCGAGCAGCGCGACCAGCTCGCCGTCGCCGATCGCCAGATCAATGGCGGCTAGCGCGGTGAACGCGCCAAAGCGTTTGTGTACGCCGCGAATTTCGATGCTCAAGCGAATTCCTCGTCGATGGCGGTGGCGGTGGTGACGCTGCGCTCGCGCCGCGCCCGCGCTTCCACCCAGGACTTCAGCACCAGGGTGAGCAGGGCCAGCAGCGCCAGCAGCGAGGCCACCGCAAAGGCGGCGGTGTGGTTGTATTCGTTGTACAGAATCTCGACGTGCAGCGGAAGCGTGTTGGTCTTGCCACGAATATGCCCGGATACCACCGACACTGCACCGAATTCGCCCATCGCACGGGCATTGCACAGGATCACTCCGTACAGCAGCCCCCACTTGATATTCGGCACGGTCACCCGCCAGAACATCTGCCAGCCGCTGGCGCCGAGCGAAAACGCCGCCTCTTCCGGTTCGCGCCCCTGCTGCTGCATGACCGGGATCAGTTCGCGCGCGACATACGGGAAGGTCACAAAAATCGTCGCCAGCACAATGCCGGGCAGGGCAAAAATGATGCGGATATCATGCGCCAGCAGCCAGTCGCCGAGCACGCCCTGGGCACCGAACAAGAGTACATAGATCAGGCCCGAGATCACCGGCGACACCGCCAGCGGCAGATCGATCAAGGTGATCAGGGCGCTGCGGCCGGGGAAATCGAACTTGCTGATGCACCAGGCCGCGACCACACCGAACACCAGATTGAGCGGCACCGCAATCAGCGCCACGGTCAGGGTCAGCCGCAGCGCGGCCAGGGCCGCGCGCTCGTCGATCGCGGCCACATAGGCCGTCCAGCCATTGGCGATGGCACCGGTCAATACCAGCAGCAACGGCAGCAGCAGGATCAGGCCAGCGGCGGCCAGCGCCGCTGCG
>JBGSKT010000210.1:0-3670 GCA_041741075.1 Lysobacterales bacterium | reverse complement strand
CAGAGCGAGGCGGAGGCCATGGCCCGCAGCGCCGGTTGCCTGAGCTGCCACACCGCGAGCGACCGACCGAGCATGCACCAGAACCCCGCGGTCAAGCTCGGTTGTGCCGACTGCCACGGCGGCGACGTGGCGATACAGCGTCCGGCCGACAGCACGCGCGACGATCCCGGCTACCAGGCGGCGATGGCGGCGGCGCATGTGCTGCCGCGCTATCCGGATCGCTGGCATACGCCAGCGAGCGGCCTGCCCGAGCGCAGCTACACCCTGCTCAATCGCGAAAGCCCGGAGTTCATCCGCTTCATGAACCCGAGCGATTACCGGGTGGTCGAGCTGGCCTGCGGTGCCTGCCACCAGGACAGCATCGAGGCATCCAAGCGCAGCCTGATGGCGACCAGCGCGATGTTCTGGGGTGCGGCTGCCTACAACAACGGCATTCTTCCGTACAAGCAATCGATCTTCGGTGAGTCCTACACCGCCGCGGGCGAGGCCGCCAAACTGACCGCGCCGATCGCGCCGACCCCGGAGCAGAAGGCCCAGGGCCTGCTGCCGGAACTGCTGCCGCTGCCGGCGTTCGAGACGATCAAGCCGGGCGATGTGTTCCGCGTATTCGAACGCGGCGGGCGCAACATCAATTCGCTGTTCCCGGAAACCGGCCTGCCAAACAGCACCGGCCTGCTGCAGCGTCTGGAGGAACCGGGACGGCCGGATTTCCGTCAGTCGAACCGTGGCCCCGGCACCGGCGCGCGGATTTCGGTGCCGGTGTTGAACATGCACAAAACCCGGCTCAACGACCCGCTGTTGTGGTTCGCTGGCACCAACGACCAACCCGGCGACTACCGCAATTCCGGCTGTGCCGCCTGCCATGTCGTGTACGCCAACGACCGCGACCCGCTGCATTCGGGGCGCTACGCCAGCGCCGGCCATGGCGGCACCTCGCAATCGATCGATCCGACCATTCCGCGCGACCAGCCCGGGCATCCGCTCACGCACGAATTCACCCGGGCGATCCCGAGCAGCCAGTGCATGGTCTGCCATATGCACCAGCCGAACATGTTCATGAACACCTACTACGGCTACACCATGTGGGATTACGAAGCCGACGCGCCCTCGATGTGGCCCAAACAGCAGCAGTACCCGGACAGCGCGCGCGTGCGCGAAGTGCTCGACCGCAACCCGGAAGGTGCGGCGCCGCGCGGACGCTGGGCGGACCCGGCGTTTCTGGACAAGGTCGCCGATTTGAACCCCGGGCTCAAGGACACCCAGTTCGCCGATTACCACGGCCACGGCTGGAATTTCCGCGGCGTGTTCAAGCGCGACCGCAAGGGTAATCTGCTCGATGCCGAAGGCGCCCAGGTCGCCGCCGACGACCCGAAGAAATTCCAGAAAGCCGTGCACCTGGCCTCGATCCACATGGAAAAGGGCATGCACTGCGTCGATTGCCATTTCGAGCAGGACGCGCATGGCAGCGGCCACATCGCCTCCGAAGTGGCGCTGGCGGTCGAGATCGGCTGCACCGACTGCCACGGCGACGCGAGAAAGTATCCCAATCTGTACACCTCCGGCCCGGCCGCTCTGGCCGGTGGACGCGACCTGCGCCTGCTGCGCACCCCGGACGGGCGGCGCCACTTCGAATGGATCGGTGACCGGCTGTACCAGCGCTCGATGTTGGACGCCAAACGGGAGTGGCAGATCAGTCTGGTCAAGGACACGCTGGATCCGGCCAATCCGGCCTTCAATGCCCGCGCCGCGCGCGCCAAACTGATGAGCCGCGACACCGCCAGTCAACACTGGGGGGCAGATGTCGCCGACGCCGATCTCGCGCACCCATCGAGCGAGATGGAATGCTACGCCTGCCACACCTCGTGGACCACCAGTTGTGGCGGCTGCCACCTGCCGGTCGAGGCCAACTGGAAGACCGAACGCCACCACTACGAAGGTGGCGAGACGCGTAATTTCGCCACCTACAATCCGCAGGTCGCACGCGACGACGTGTTCATGCTCGGCCGCCGCGGTCCGGCCAAGGGCGGCCGGATCGCGCCGGTGCGCTCGACCTCGGCGCTGGTGTTGAGTTCGACCAATGCCAATCGCGAGAAGATCTATGTGCAGCAGCCGCCGATCGCCGCCAGCGGCTACAGCTCGCAGGCGATGAACCCGCACTACCCGCATACCGAGCGCAGCACCGAGACCCGTACTTGCAGTGACTGCCACCTGGCGCGGAGCGGCGACAACAACGCGATCCTGACGCAGACCCTGATGCTCGGCACCAAGTTCATGGATTTCGTCGGCTTCCATGCCTGGGTCGGCGGTGATGGCGAGGTCGCGGCGGTGCAGGTCACCGAATGGGACGAACCGCAGGCGGTGATCGGCAGTTATCTGCAACGCTACGCCTACCCGGACTGGTTCGCGGCGCACCAGGCCCGCGGCGGCGAGTTGCAGAACGGTGAGCGCCACCGCAGCGGTCGCGTCGGTTGCCTGCAATTGCGCGGTGAATATCTGTACACGGCCGCCGGCGAAGACGGACTGCGCGTGTTCGATGTCGCCGCGATCGGCAACAAGGGCGTTGCGCAGAAAATTCTGACCGCACCATTCGGGCCCTTCGGTCAACGCGCCCACGTGCCGAGCCGCAACGCGACCTGCCTGAGTCTGGTCACCACCCAGCCGGTGCATCCGGCGCGCAACCAGGGCGAGCAGATGCGCGAGTTGAACCAGGAACAGCCGTTCCATCCGATCTACAACTACGCCCTGGTCACCGACGCCGAAGAGGGCCTGATTCTGGTCGACATCAACACCCTGGCCGATGGCGAGCCACGCAACAACCGGCTGCAGCGTGCCCTGACCTGGAACCCGGACGGCGTATTGAATGGTGCGCGGCATATCGAGATGGGTGGTTACCGTGCCTACATCAGCACCCCGCGCGGCCTGGTCATCGTCAATCTCGACCAGCCGTTGACGCCGGTGCTTGATGCGGTGCTGGAACTGCCCGATCTGCGCGCCACGGCACTGCAGTTCCGCTACCTGTTCGTGACCGACGGCGAGGGGCTGAAGGTGGTCGATGTGACCGATCCGCGCCGTCCGGCGCTGTTGGCCGGTAGTGCGGTCGCGCTGGCCGATGCCCAGCGGGTGTTCCTGGCGCGCACCTATGCTTATGTCGCCGCCGGCAAACAAGGATTGGCCATCGTCGATATCGAACATCCAGAACAGATCCGGCTGCAGCAACTGTTCAATGCCGGCGCTGCGCTCAAAGATGTGCGCGACGTGGTGGTGGCTTCGACCAATGCCTCGCTGTTTGCCTATCTGGCCGATGGCCAAGACGGGTTCAAGGTGCTGCAACTGACCTCGCCCGAGTCGCAGCCGAATTTCTACGGATTCAGTCCCGAGCCCAAGCCCGAGTTGATCGCCCGCTACCCGACCCGGCGCCCGGCGTTGTCGCTGTCGCGGGCGCTGGAACGCGATCGCGGGGTCGATGAAACCGGCGGCCAGATGGCGGTGTTCGGGCGGCTCGGTTCGCGCCCGCTCAATCTGCTGGAAATGCGCCGCCTGTATTTGAACGACAAAGGAGAACCCTGGTATGTCGACGATCAGCTACCGCAATAGCGGCTTCGGCCTGGCCGCGCTGCTGCTGGCCGCAGCCGTTGTGGCTGCCGAGCCCGCGACTGCCCCGAGCGCAGGG
>JBGSKT010000209.1:0-2567 GCA_041741075.1 Lysobacterales bacterium | reverse complement strand
CTCGGCGTGCGTCGTGGCATCGAGCGGCTCAGCCGGCTGGCGGTGCCCTTGTTCGGGGTGCTGGTGCTGGTGCTGGTCGCGCACGTGCTGAGCCTGCCCGGCATCACCGCCAAGCTGGGCGCATTCCTGCGACCGGATTTCTCCCTGATCGGCCCCGAAGACCTGTTCGCGGCGCTTGGTCAGGCCTGCTTTTCGCTGAGCGTCGGCGGCACCTTCATGGTCGTGTATGGCAGCTATCTGGACGACTCCGTCGATCTGCTGCGCACCGCAGTGTGGACCGCGCTCGGCGATACCTCGGCGGCCCTGATCGCGGCCCTGTTCATCGTGCCAGCGGTCCTGTATTTCGGGCTGGACCTGGCGTCCGGGCCGGGGCTGGTGCTCGATACCCTGCCGCAGTTGTTCGGGCAGATGGCCGGCGGCCGCTGGATCGGCGCTCTGTTCCTGTTCGCGTTCTGGCTGATGGCCTTTCTGTCGGCGCTGGCCGCGTTCGAGGTATGCGTGAATGCCCTGGTCGATGTGTTCGATGGTCGTCTGCGGCGCGGCCCGGCGATCGCCCTGGTCGTGATCATGGAAGCGCTGCTGATCCTGCCCTCGGCGCTGCGGCCGGCGTTGATCGGCACCCTCGACCTGATTTTCGGCTCCGGCATGCAGATCGCCGGGGCCCTGATCGCGGTGCTGGCGCTGACTCTGGGGCTCGGTCTGGCCGAGACCCGCCGGCAATTGCGGATCGACGCCGATGCGCCGCTGGGGCAGGCGTTTTTAACCTGGCTTCGGTGGATAATCCCGGCCAGTCTGGCGGCCATCCTCGGCCTCTACCTGATCGACCGTGTGCATTGAACGAGAGCGCCCATGAGCCATCATCCACAGGATAGCGAAGCGGCCCGGCGCGATGCCGGTATCGACAAGAGCAACCGCGATTTCAGCACCTTCGACCAAGTCAACAAGCCGCAGCAGTATCGGCTCTCGGAAGCCGCCGACGGCAGCGAGTCGTTCGACCAGGAATTCGTCATCCAGACCTGCGACATGGCCGATTTTTTCCATGGCGGCGCGGCCGGACAGCAACGTTTTGCAGAGGCGCTGGGCAGCGCGATGGAAGAGATCGGCTTCGCCATCCTGGTCAACCACGGCGTCGATCCAGCGCTGTTCGACCGCGCCGACGCGGCCGTTGCCGAGTTGTTCGAAAGCGTCGCCATGGCCGAACGCCTGCCCTTCCTGGCGCGGCGTCACGGTTCAGTCAACCAGGGCTATTTCCCGATCAAGCAGACCACCATCATCCACCCCGATCTGGTCGAGGGCTGGGTGTTCTGCCGGCGCGCCTTCGATCTTGACGGCGATCCCGAGTTCAACGCGGCGGCGTTCTGGCCGCGCGCGCATTACGAACCGTTGTTCCGCGAACTGGTGCAGGCCGAACAGGCCCTGGTGTTGCCGGTGATGCAGAGCATCCTGCGGTATTTGGGCTGCCCGCCCAATCTCTACGACCAGCGCCTCGCCGCCAGCAATTTCGGTTTCCGGCTCAACTACTACCCGGTGCCGGAGCACGGCGCAGCGGCCAGCGGCGGACGCATGCTCGGGCACGAGGACGTGGACCTGTTCACTTTCCTGCCGGCGGCGTGCATCGAAGGACTGCAGGTGTTGAACCGCCGCAACATGAAGTGGATCCGGCTCAACGCTCCGCGCGGCAGCATCATCTTGAACACCGGCGACTACATGCAGCGGATCAGCAACGACCGGCTGCCCTCGACCACGCACCGTGTCAGCCAGCCGCGCGATCCGGCCGCCCTGCTCAGGCCGCGCATCTCGACGCCGATGGCGGTGTACGTCTGGGAAGACGAAATCCTGGAGGTGTTGCCCGGCCTCGGCGAACCGAAGTATCCGCCAGTCTCGGCGATTGCTTTTCACACCCACACCACCGCCAAATACTACGGCGCCGAGTACGCGGTCGATAGCCGTAGCCCGGAAGAAGCGCAGCGGATTCCGGGGCTGTTGCCTTGATACGTCCCCGGGGCGACCAGCTCAGCTGTTGGGAGCCGCTGCGCTGATTCCGGGCAACGGGTTATTTCACCATCCCGGAATCCGCTGCGCTTCTTCCGGGCTACGCGCTTGGCGGTGTGGCATCGACGCTGGGGTTCGCTACGCTCACCGCCAGCCTACGAATCGATAAGGTTTGCCAAGGATCAAACACGGCATTAGCGCGCCAGCAGATCGGCATAGCCACGGCGGCAGTCGGCCTGGATCAGGAACTGGCGCCAGTCGCGTCGGAACGTAGCTTGATCGTGCCAGTTGGGCACCGAATCGGCGCGCAGGATCCGGCCACGATCGGCGTCGAAACAGAACACTGCGTCGAGCCGCGGCGCGGCTTTGGGATCGTGCTTGAGTCCGGCGACCAGGCCTTGTTTAAGCAGCCCAGGCCATTGCCCGACATCCGCGGCCACGAAGGGCAGCAATCGCGACAGATAGTCTTCGGCTTGTTGCGGTGGCACGCTGATGCCGCCCTGGGCGTTGCGCGCAAACGGCACCGGGCCGAGCGCGTCCGGCACCAGCAGCAGGCCGATCTGCTCGGGGCCGAG
>JBGSKT010000208.1:0-8296 GCA_041741075.1 Lysobacterales bacterium | reverse complement strand
ATCTGCCGAGCGCCACCGCCCGCGCCAGTTCGATCAGTTCGGCGCCGAAGCGGCGCAGCAATTCGCGGCCGTCCTGCGGGGAACTACGAAAGGCGTTGAGGCCCTGGTCATACCAACGCATCAGCGCCTGTTGGGCGGTGCCTTCGAAGCCGGCGAAATGGATGTGCACGTCGCCGCGCTGCCCGATCCGATCGAGCCGGCCGATGCGTTGTTCGAGCTGATCCGGGTCGAGTGGCAGATCCCACAGCAGCAGATGGTGGGCGAACTGGAAGTTGCGACCCTCCGAACCAATTTCGGCGCAGAGCAGCAGGCGCGCACCATCGGCAGTTGCGAAGAACGCGGCATTGCGGTCGCGCTGCACGATGCTCATTCCCTCATGGAAGCGGGCCACGCCAACACTGGACTGCACCCGCAGCGCTTCCTCCAGCGCCAGCACCTTGGCTTCGCTGCGGCAGATCAGCAGAAATTTTTCGGTCGGATGCGCGGCGAGCAGGGCGAGCAGCCAGCCCAGGCGGGGATCGTGGGCGTAGTTGAGCGGCAGGGCATGCGGGCTTTGATCGGTGTCGCTCAGGAATTCGGCGAGCAGATGGCCGCGCCATTCGGCATCCGGTTCCGGCAGGGGCGGGCAGTCGAGCTGGGGTTTGCGCTCGGGAAATCCACCGACCACGGCGCGCCGATTGCGGAACATCACCCGGCCGGTACCGTGGCGATCGATCAGGGCATTGAGCAGCGCCCGGTGCTGGCCTTCGGCCAGCAGTACCTCGGCTTCGTCGGCGAGGATTTCACGTAACTGCTGGTGCGCGGCGGCCGACAGCGCCTGGCCCTCGATAATGGCGGTGGCCAGAACCGACAGGGCAGCGAAGCCGGCGCTGTCCTGCTGGAAGGTGGCCAGATCGTGGAAGCGGGCCGGATCGAGCAGGCGCAGCCGCGCAAAGTGCCCGCTGCGGCCGAGCTGTTCCGGGGTCGCGGTCAGCAGCACCACCCCCGGCGTGCGTTTGGCCAAGGCTTCGACCAGCACGTATTCCGGACTTTCCGCTTCCGGCGACCAGGCCAGGTGGTGGGCCTCGTCGACCACCAGCAGGTCCCAGCCGGCGCGAACCAGCAGTCGGGCGCGCTCCGGGTCGTGTACCAGGAAGGCCGAATCGGTGATCACCAGTTGCTCGTCCTGGAACGGGTTGCGACCGTCGTCGGCGCTGGCAATGGCGTCGCAGCGTTCGGCGTCGAAGATTGCGAAGCTGAGATTGAAGCGCCTGAGCAATTCCACGAACCACTGGTACACCAGCGGCTCCGGTACCAGTACCAGTACCCGAGCGGCACGGCCAGTGGCGAGTTGCCGGGCAATAATCAGGCCGGCCTCGATGGTCTTGCCCAGACCGACTTCATCGGCCAGCAGAATCCGCACCGGGCGTCGTTCGGCGGCCACCGCGGCAACCCGCAACTGATGCGGGATCAGATCGACCCGCGCACTCATCACGCCGAAGGCCGGGCTGCGGCGCGCCTGGGCACGGCGTTGCAAGGCTTGCAGGCGGAATTCGAACTGGTCGTTGCGGTCGACCCGGCCCTGGGCCAGTCGGTCCTCGGCCTTGGAAATGCTCTGCAGGTCGTCGAGCTCGGACTCGCACAGCTCGCCACCGGCGTGCTGGTAATAGTGGAGCCCTTCGCGCGCCACCGCCTCGGTTACCAGAAATTGTCGGCCGTGGGCGGCGAGCTGGTCACCGGCACGAAACTGCACCCGGGTCAGCGGCGCCGAGGCGATGGCGTATTGGCGCAGGGTGCCGGTGCGGGCATACAGGACCTGCAGCATGCGTCCTTCAATCCGCAGCACCGTACCCAGGCCCAGTTCGGGCTCGGCGGCGGAGATATAACGTTGACCGGGAACAAAAGCGTGCATGTCGTAAACAGCGGTCTTGGGCCGCCGATTATGACTGCTCTGGGCGGGAGACGGGGATCAGATGACAGAGGACAGACGACAGAGGACAGAAAAGCAGCCGGCGTCGTGGTGGCTTTGTCTCTTCTGTCCTCTGTCTTCTGTCCTCTGTCGTCTGGAACTCAGGCGCCGAGAAAATCCAGATGATGGTGGCCGACCGATCCGAAGCGACTGACGTTGGGGAAGATCAGATCACGGTCGCTGTCGGCCAGGCCATACCAGCGGGCCAATGACCAGGCGTACTGGTCGACCGAGGTGGTCGGGATGATCTGCCCATAGGCGGCGTCGTCGGGGTTGTTGACGGTGACCAGGCTGGGAAAGCGGCCGTAATAACGGCCACCCTGCACATCGCCGCCAACCACGAAATGGTGTCCGCCCCAGCCGTGGTCGGTGCCGTCGCCGTTATTGGTCAGGGTGCGGCCGAATTCCGAACCGGTGAAGCTCACCACCTGGCCGGCGACGCCCATGTCCACCGTGGCCTGATGGAACGCCGCCAGTCCCCTGGACAGGGAGGCGAGCAGATCGGCCTGATTGAGCAACTGGTTGTCATGGGTATCAAAGCCGCCCATGCTGACGTAGAACACTTGGCGCTGCATGCTGAGATTGCTGCGCACATTGATCAGCCGCGCGACCATGCGCAACTGCCGGCCCAGGTAATCGCCGCCGTTGGCATCGGCGTAGGCGAAGCGCGATTCGACGGTGGCATTGAAGGGCAGGGCGAGCGACGCGTTGACCTGTTCGAAGTTGCCGACCGTGCGCCGGAATTTGCCGCTGTAGGCGCGCTCCAATGGATGCGCCAAAGGGCCGTTCAGCAGTGCATTGATCGCGGCCCGGCGGGCCTGGTGTTCGGTCCAGCCGGGGATGTCCTGGACCATGTCGATGCCCTCGACACCGTCCGGACTGACGAAATACGGCACCACATTCTCGCCGGCTTCGAATACGTTTTCGCCGCTCAGCGAGATGTTCATCGAGAGATCGGGGTTCTGCCCGACCGCGGTGGTCAAATCGGCCAGGCGTCCGCCCCAGCCGACGCGGCCATCGGCATCGGCGTTCGGTGTCTGCCAGAAGGTGCCCTGATCGGAATGCGAAAACAACTGCGCCGGCGCCGGCACGCTGCCGTTCTGGAACTCGGTCTTGGTGATCGGAAACAGCAAGGGTCCGACATTGGCGACCACAGCGATCGGGCTGGACGCCTGATTGAACAGCGCGGCAAGTTCCGGCATGGCCGGGTGCAGGCCGTACAGGGCGCCATCCGAGGCCGCATTCAGCGCGCTCAGCGGCAACACCTGGGCTTGCGGCACCGCCAGAATGCCGCGGGTACCCGCATAGGTGGCGTAGTGCGGGTTGTCGCGCGGGATCAGCATGTTGAAGGCGTCGTTGCCGCCGTCCAGTGAAACCAGCACCAGGGCGCGGTAGTCGGCGCCGCCCAGTATGATTCGCGGCGCCCCCGCGCTGCTGGCGGCGTGGGCCAGGTTCAACTTGAGGGCGAGCGCGCTGAAGGCGGCGCTGCCGACGGATGCACACAGACTCTTGTGGATGAAATCACGGCGCTTCATGGCGGCTCACTTTTCGATCGCGAATTCGGGGGAGACCAGGATCAGGCTGAGCGCATCGGTGACGCGCCGGTAACCGTTGCCGGCACCCACCGGGATCGCTGACAGGTGGTTTTTCAACGTGCTGCGCATGAACGGGCTCATGGTGCCGCCCATCAGCAGCACATCCAGGTGTTCCAGCAACAGATCGACATTGGCCGACAGGGTTTTCTCGCGTTCGATGTTGACCAGGGTGATGTCCGGGTCGAGAAACTGCGAATTGTTGCCGCTGTACTGCCAGGTAACGAAACCATCGAGCAGGTTGGTGAAACGGGTCAGATAGGTGTCGGTCTCGATCTGGAATTCGGGCGAGAACAGCCCGGCCTGCGCCACATCCACACCGGGATTGGCATAGTCGGGAAGAAAAAAGTTGAACACTGAATTGGCATGCAACGGCGCCTGAACGGTGGCGTAGGGATACCAGACATACCAGTCATTGAAGCGGCCATTCGGATCCTGCGCGGATAGCGCCCGCCACACCTGGGTCCAGCGCAGCAGAGGTTCGCGCAGCTTGCCATTGGCACTGCCGACGAGCGGCCGGGCCCGCGCCTCGGGGTCGAGCAGGATCGCCCGCAGCACCGCACCCAGATCGCCGCGCACATTGCTGCCGTTGTTGTTGAACTTGCTGGCCACGCGCTGCACGAAGGCCGGGCTCGGATTGGACGAAACCAGGCGCTGGATCAGGCGGCGACTGAGGAACGGCCCGACATTGGGATGGCCGAACACGTTGTCGAGTGCTGCGTTTAGATTGTCGCGCACGGTCTGCACGGTGGCGCCTGGGCGGGCATCGGCCGCGAGCACACCAGCGGGCAGGCTGACGCCGGGATAGACCAGCAACTGCTTGTCGCCCTCCAGCGCATGGAAGGTGACATTCGGCGCCATCGGCTGAAACCAACCTGCGCCGGTTGCGCCCGGCCCGCAGAACTGGAAATTATTGCTCGGGCAGTTGAACCAGGCCCAGCCGGTGAACACATGGGCGAAGCCGCGGATGGTGTCCTGGTTGTAGGTCGGTACGCTCTGGATGCCAGGCGTTCCCGGGTCGGCGTCGATCACCGTACCATCGGCGTTGAGCTCTACCAGGCCGATGGAGAACAGTTGCATGATCTCGCGCGCGTAATTCTCGTCCGGACGTACATTGTTGGCCGGGTCGGGTTTCTGGTTGCGAAACATGGACAGGTAATGGCCCATCACCGGGTCGAGCGTGACCTTTTCCAGCAGCGAGCGATAGTTACCGAAGGCGTTGCTGCCGAGCAGGTCGTAGTAGTGCGCGAGCGCGAACGGTTCGCCATTGATCGCGCCGCTCTGGTCGGAGACCACCAGGATTTCACTGAGCGCGAGCGCGACCCGCTGGCGCAACTGGTCGGGCGCACTCAGCGCGCGCTGCACGAACGCCTCGTAGCGGATGTTGTGATAGACATCCTCGGGAATCGCCGCGATCTGGTCGAGGTAGGGCTGGTGCGCGCTAAACGGCACGGCAAGCTGCTCGTTCAACCAGGCGTTGTAGCCGATCTGGCGCAGTCGGGCGATTTCCGCCCGGGTCGGGCCAAAGGTCGCCTGGGTCAGGAACCGCGCGGCCTCGTAGTCGTTATACGGGCCTTCCGGGGACTCGTCGAAACTGGCGGTGAACAGCAGATCACCGGCGCTTGCGATACCAGCGCACAGCAGGCCGGCCAGCGCGGCCAGAACGGCCAGGGATTGCCCGGGTGCGCCACGCAGAACTCGATTGGACATAGGGATACACCCAGGGGTTGCAGTGGCGGCGAGTGTGCTTGCTTCGCATGGCCAAGAAAGTGATCTGGACCACGAAACGACGCTCGGCGTTATCGGTTGACCGGCACGCGCGCCTATACTCGGCAAACACAATCAGCAGTGGGGGTTTCCCGGTGACAGTTATTACCAACGGTTTGATCGCCCTGGTCGCGCTGCTGCACGCCTATTTTCTGGTGCTGGAAATGTTTCTGTGGGACCGGCCGACCGGGCTTCGGGTGTTCCGGCAGACCCAGGCCGCGGCCAGCGCCAGCAAGGCATTGGCGGCCAATCAGGGTTTGTACAACGGTTTTCTCGCCGCCGGTCTGGTCTGGGGTCTGTTTGCAAGCAGCGGCGCCTGGTCGATCAAGGTGTTTTTTCTGAGCTGCGTGCTGATCGCCGGGGTGTTCGGCGCGGCCACGGTCAGCCGACGCATCCTGTGGATTCAGGCGGCACCGGCAGCGCTGGCGCTGGGGATATTGATTTTCCTGCGCTGTTGATTTTCCCGGATTGACCAGCTTCGCTCTTGAAAGCCGCTGCGCTTCATCCGGGCTACGCGCTGCGCTGTTGATTTTCCCGGATTGCGCTGCGCTTCATCCGGGCTACACTTCATCCGGGCTACGCGCTACCAACCCGGTTCGATGGTGATGCCGTGGTGTTTTGCGCCGAGTTCGATCTCCAGGTACAGGCCCGGGCGCAGCGGCGGCAGTAGCGCTTCCAACTGGCGTGCCAGGCGGCCGGCCCGGCCGCTCATGTCAAGCGGGGCATGCTCCTTCAGGTAAGCGCATTGCCGAACGTGAAAGTCCGGCGACAGCAATTGGAAATACTGCTTCAGTTCACGCGCCGAATACTCTTTCCAGTGATGGGCATGGCTGCGGTGTGCGAGCAGGCTGGCAACGCCGAGGCCGCCGCCGTGTCCGCGCAGGAAGCGCGCTAGGCCCCAGGCGCGTCCGCGCAGCGCGTAATAGTTCGGGGTGGTGACAACGATCCGGCCGCCCGGTTTCAGCACCCGATGGATTGCCCGCCACAGCGCGACCGGGTTGAAGGGGATGTGCTCGATCACTTCGGTGCACAGGACCAGATCGATACTGTTTTCCGGCAGCGAGGCGAACGTCGCGGCGCGCTCGAGATCGGGTTCGACCAGCAGTTCGATCGCGAGCGCTGCGGCCAATGATTGCACCTCGGCCGCGGCCAGGGTGGCCGGCAGATCGAGCGCCAGCACCCGCTGGCCGGCCAGCGCATACAGCACCGATTGCTGCAGCCAGTGCGCGCCGATATCGAGCACCACTGCGCCCGGCGGCAGCGGTTGGCTGGCCTCGATCCGGGCACGGGTAGCGACGAAGCGCTGCCAGTGGTGGCGCAAATAATCCAGGTCGCTACCGCCGTGGCGGGCGAGCAGGGCTTCGATCTCGGCCAGGCTCGGGCTGGCAGGTGCGGGCACCGATTACTCCGGTCGATACAGCTCGGAGCCACCGGCGCGGAACTCGGCGGCCTTTTCGGCCATCCCGCGGTGCAACGCTTCGGTGGCGTCGGCCACGCCCTGTTCGGCGGCGTATTCGCGCACGTCCTGGGTGATCTTCATCGAACAGAAGCTGGGCCCGCACATCGAGCAGAAATGCGCCAGCTTGTGCGCGTCCTTGGGCAGGGTCTCGTCGTGGAATTCCTTGGCCTTTTCCGGGTCCAGGCCGAGATTGAACTGGTCGGCCCAGCGGAACTCGAAGCGCGCCTTGGACAGCGCGTTGTCGCGCAGTTGCGCACCGGGGTGGCCTTTCGCCAGATCGGCCGCGTGCGCGGCAATCTTGTAGGTGATGATGCCGTCGCGCACGTCTTGCTTGTTGGGCAGGCCCAAATGTTCCTTCGGGGTGACATAGCACAGCATCGCCGTGCCGTACCAGCCGATCATGGCCGCGCCGATCGCACTGGTGATGTGGTCATAGCCGGGGGCGATGTCGGTGGTCAGTGGGCCGAGGGTATAGAACGGCGCCTCGCCGCATTCGGCGAGCTGCTTGTCCATGTTTTCCTTGATCAGTTGCATCGGCACGTGGCCGGGGCCTTCAATCATGGTCTGCACGTCGTGTTTCCAGGCGATCTTGGTCAGTTCGCCCAGGGTCTCCAGTTCGGCGAACTGGGCGGCGTCATTGGCATCTGCAATCGAGCCTGGGCGCAGGCCATCACCCAGTGAGAAGGCGACGTCATAGGCCTTCATGATCTCGCAGATTTCCTCGAAATGCGTGTACAGGAAACTTTCCTGATGATGCGCCAGGCACCACTTGGCCATGATCGAGCCGCCGCGGCTGACGATGCCGGTGACCCGGCGCGCGGTCAGCGGCACATAGGCCAGGCGCACGCCGGCGTGGATGGTGAAATAGTCCACGCCCTGTTCGGCCTGTTCGATCAGGGTGTCGCGGAACATTTCCCAGGTCAGCTCCTCAGCGCGACCGTTGACCTTTTCCAGTGCCTGGTAGATCGGCACGGTGCCGATCGGCACCGGCGAATTGCGGATAATCCATTCGCGGGTTTCGTGGATGTTCTTGCCGGTCGACAGATCCATCACCGTGTCTGCGCCCCAGCGGATCGACCAGACCATTTTTTCGACTTCCTCGGCGATCGAGCTCGACACCGCCGAATTGCCGATATTGGCATTGATTTTGACCCGGAAATTGCGCCCGATGATCATCGGTTCGGATTCCGGGTGGTTGATGTTGTTGGGGATGATGGCGCGACCACGGGCGACTTCGGCACGCACGAACTCGGGCGTGATCAGCGCCGGCAGGCTGGCACCGAAAGATTCACCGGCGTGGTTGCGCACGCGGCCAGCCTGCTCGCGGGCCAGCTCCAGCCCGGCGTTCTCGCGGATCGCGACGAATTCCATTTCCGGTGTGATGATGCCGCGGCGGGCATAGTGCATCTGGCTGAGATTGGCACTGGCGTTGGCACGGCGCGGCAGACGGCCACGATACAAGCCAAATGAGAAGACAATGAACTCAATATTTTCAGCAGGTTTATTAAATATGGGTTTAAAAAAACTGCC
>JBGSKT010000207.1:0-1960 GCA_041741075.1 Lysobacterales bacterium | reverse complement strand
CTGGCGCTGCACGGCATCCGCTTCCAGCGCACCGAGCGCGCGCTCACGATCGCCAAGGCCTTGGTATTTCGCGCCGACCAAGTGAACTTTGCGCCGACCCCGTTCGAAGGCCGGACCGCGCTGCAACTGGACGGACACTGGGGCGACGAAGCCGCCACCCTCGCCGCGGCCAGCCTGATCGTGCCAGTGGCCGACAACAATGGCCGCCTGCTCGCCGCCCTGCTCGACCCGCAGGCACCGGATTCCTTCGCCGCCTGGGGCTTTTTCAACAACGCCTTCGAGGCCAAGGAATACCTGGAGGCGTATGTCGCCGAACAGATTGCCCGCGAACTGCTGGCCGCCGATCCGGGCCTGGCCCGCGCCTTCAACGAACGCCTGGGCAGCGACCCGGCCTTCGCCGCCAGCCCACAGGCGCGGCTGGATTTCTTTTATCGAAGGCACAGCGCCTGGGACGATCGTCGCGACCGCTACCCGGTGATCGGACTCGACCAACCGCTGCCTTGATGGCGCGCTGATCGGGAGTCGGGAGTCGGGGAGCGGAAAGCGAATGCCGTCGCCCCGGCGAACGCCGGGGCCCAGTGTCGGGGCGTGCCGCGGCGTCAGGCGCTGGGTCCCGGCTTGACCAGCTTCGCTGTTGAATGCCGCCGGGACGACGGCTTTCCCCATTCCCAACTCCCGTCTCCCGACTCCCGCTTCCCGACCCCCGCCCTAGCCCATCAGTCATGTAAACCAAAGCGCCTCCCGTGGTATCCAACCCGGTGCTGTGCCACCAACCGGAGACCCCCATGTCCTTCACGACCCGCTCGACCCTGTTGTTTGCCACCCTGATCGCCACCGGCCTGGTGCTGGCGGCCGACCCAGTGACGCCGTCGCTCGGCGATATCCACCATGTCAACCGCAGTATCCATATCGATGATGGCGGACGCGCCGAGGATCTGGGCACGGTCAATGGTTCGATCGTGGTCGGCGACGACGCCAGCATCGATTCGGCCGATACCGTGAACGGCTCGGTGCGTCTGGGCCGCGCCAGCCGCGCCAATACCCTGGAGACAGTGAACGGCTCGATCACGCTCGGCCCCGATGCGGTGGTCGCGCGCTCGGTGGAAACGGTCAATGGCGCAATTCAACTGGGCGAACGCGCCAGCGTCCAGGACAACGCCGAAAACGTCAACGGCAGCCTGCGGCTGGCCCGCGCGGCGCGCATCGGCGGCCGCATCACCACTTATAACGGCGACATCAGCATCGGCGAATCGGCCCATGTTGACGGTGGCATCACGGTCAAGAAGTCGCGTGGCTGGAACTGGTTCGGCAACCAGCGCAAGCCGGTGATCACCATCGCCGCCAATGCCGTGGTCGGCGACATGACGTTCGAGCACGAAGTCGAACTGCGCGTGCACCCCAGCGCCCGCATCGGCCGGGTCGAGGGCGCCACCGTGCAGCCGCTCGAGGCCACCAGCCAGTCGGCTGACCAGCCACTAGAAAAGTAGGGTGGATAAGCGCAGCGCATCCACCAAAGCGCAAGCGTCGCGGCCGACCGTTGTCTTTGGCAGTCGCGACGTACCGTCGTTCCTGCAATCGATCTGTAAGAGCGACGGCAACGTCGCGACCGGGCGGCCAGCGGGAGACAGCGGCGAAACGGTAGCGCCCGGATTGGCATCGCTGCCGGACTGCTACCGATAGCGGATAGAGAAGCTCAGAACGCAATTGACCCGGTCTACTTGTCGGGTCCCGTAAGCTTACGAACGTTTTTGACAAATAATTTCGGGTGTGTTTCAGACCAATCACGGAGGGCGTCGAACGGGGTTTTGTGGTCCAGGGTTTTTTGCGGGATGTGTTGATTGTAGAGCACGGCATAGCGCCGCAGGGTGATTTCGAGCTGTTCGCCGTTGATGAAGCGGGTGGTGGCGAGCACGTCGCTGATGCGGCCGTTGAAGCGCTCAACCATGCCATTGGTTTGCGG
>JBGSKT010000206.1:0-11324 GCA_041741075.1 Lysobacterales bacterium | reverse complement strand
GCGGTTGCTGCCGTACTGCCCGCTGTCGTGGGCGAGCGCCGCGCGGGCGGCGGCGTAGACGTGCTCGCCGGGCAGGAAATTCGGCACACCGATCGAAAAACTGATGATGTCGCGGCCCTCGGCCTTGCGCTGCCTGGCCTGGTCAGCGATCACCATGATCGCGCTGGGCCGGGCACGGCCCATGCGCTGTGCAAGTTTCAACATCGTGCCTCACTCCACAATTCAAGACAGGTCGCGCCCGCTCCGAGCGATCCAGGCGAGCCGCAAAAGCATAGCAGTCGCCGGGTGAAAGCAGTGTGGATCGGCGCAGCGCATCCAGTTCCAAGGAAGGAGAAACGGTCGCCCCGGCGAAGGCCGGGGCCCAGTACCGAGCAGTCCGCAGGGTAAGACATCGGGTCCCGGCGTTCACCGGGACGACCGGCTGGACGGATCCAGGCCACCGAGACATCAGCGCCAGCCGATGTCGGCTCCGTTGCTACGCGGTTTGAGCCAAGCTATTACCCACACGGTTTGCACCGCCAACCGGCACTGCCATGCCCATGATTCAGCGCCCGTCGAGCGTCTGGTTCCAGGCAGCAATTTCGGCCTGCATTTTCGCAAACAGCGGCGCGGTATCGCCGTCAATGGTGATCGAACGGATCGGGTCACCACCCTGTATCGCATTGACCACGGCCAGATCGGCGGCGCCGACCACCTTGCCAAATACGGTGTGTTTGCCGTCCAGCCAGGGGGTGGCGCAATGGGTGATGAAGAACTGGCTGCCATTGGTGCCGGGCCCGGCGTTGGCCATCGACAGCACGCCGCCGCCGTCGTGGCGCAGATGCGATTTGCATTCGTCGGCGAAGCGGTAGCCGGGACCGCCGCGGCCGCTGCCCTCGGGGCAGCCGCCCTGGATCATGAAATCCGCGATCACCCGATGAAAGCTCAATCCGTCGTAATACTTGCGCTTGGTCAGATTGCAGAAATTGGCCACGGTCAGCGGACAATCGTCGGCGAACAGATTGAGATGGATGTCACCGCGGTCGGTGGCGATGGTGGCGTTCAGCTGCTGGCTCATGGAATTCTCCGGTTTCGGGCCGGCCATGGTAATGCAGGCCGGCGGTCGCTGGCCAAACTTGCCGACCGGATCGTGTTCTCGGTTATGCTTCGACCCATCCGAACCGGGTGCGTCTGTCATGCAGCAAGTCATTCTGAAACCGGTGAGCAACCAGGGCGATGTCCACGCCACCCGCGTGCTGTCGCTGGATGCCAATGGCCGCATCCTCGACTGGATGAGCTGGCAGGAGGCGGTGTGTCTGTATGCGCGCGACGCGGTGGCCTGGACCATTGGCGACCCCTGCCTGACCATCCATGGCGGCCACAACCGGCTGAGCGGGCGGCAGAGCTGCATCGACCTGCACCCGATCGTGGCCAGCAAGGGTCACGCTCGGCCGGGCCTGATCGAACCGGCACCGGCGCTGACCAATGCCTCGCTGTTCTCTCGCGATCGTATGCTGTGCCTGTACTGCGGCAACCAGTTCCCGCGTCCAGCGCTGACCCGCGACCACGTCATCCCGCTGTCCAAGGGAGGCCGCGACACCTGGGTCAACGTGGTCAGTGCCTGCGTGCCGTGCAATGTGAAAAAGGGCAGTCGCACCCCGCAGCAGGCGAACATGCCCCTGCTCGCGGTGCCGTACCGGCCGAGCTGGGTCGAGCACCTGATCCTGAGCAATCGCAATATCCTCGCCGACCAGATGGAATTTCTGGTCAACCACCTGCCGCGCAAGCGCCGCGGGCTGAGTTGATTTTGCCGGCCTGATCCGGCCTGATCCGGCCTGATCCGGTCGGACCGCCGGCCATCGCGGCGGCCCCTCCCGAAGCGGCACGCCGGTGCTGCACCGCGCCATCGGCTTAACCTGTGCAACTTCGCCAATGTTCTTGACTGTGGTCAAGACAAGCCGGCCCCCGGGCGCTTAGGCTTCCCGCCCATGAGTGCCATTCCCCCCTTCGATGCCGACCTGCTGCGCCGCTACGACCGGCCGGGTCCGCGCTATACCTCCTACCCGACCGCGCCGCAGTTTGGCGACGCGTTCAAGGCCGAGGCCTTTCGCGAGGTCGCCCGTCTCAGCAATGGCGACCCGATCCCGCGCCGGCTCAGCCTGTACGTACATGTGCCGTTCTGCTTCAGCCCCTGCTTTTACTGCGGCTGCAACCGGGTGATCACCCGCGACCATAGCCGCGCCGGCACCTACCTGGATCGTCTGGTGCGCGAGGTCGCGATGGTCGCCCCGCTGTTTGACCGCGACCGCGACGTGATCCAGTTGCACATGGGCGGCGGCACCCCGAATTTCCTGGATACCGACCAGTTGTCCGAGCTGGTCGAAACCCTGGGCCGACAGTTTCATTTCAGCTCCTCGCCCGACCGGGATTTCTCGATCGAGTTGGATCCGCGTTATGTCGCGGCCGGCACGATCGAGGCGCTCGCCCGGATCGGCCTCAATCGCGCCAGTCTGGGCGTGCAGGACTTCGACCCGGCAGTCCAGGAGGCGGTCAACCGCATCCAGTCGGTCGAAGAAACCCAGGCGGTGGTCGATGCCTGCCGCCGGCACGGCTTCCGTTCGGTCAATATCGACCTGATCTATGGCCTGCCCGGCCAGAACCGCGCCGGCTTCGGACGCACCCTGGACACGGTCATCGCCACCCGCCCGGACCGACTTGCCGTGTACAGCTATGCGCACCTGCCGCAGATGTTCCGGCCGCAGCGACAGATCGACGAATCCCTACTGCCGAGCGCCGAAGACAAACTCGACCTGCTCAAGTTGGCGATCGAGAAACTTTCGGCCGCTGGCTACTGCTATATCGGCATGGATCACTTCGCCCTGCCCGAAGATGAACTCACCTGGGCGCAAAAACGCGGCAGCCTGCACCGCAACTTCATGGGTTACACCACCCACGCCGACAGCGATTTGATCGGTTTCGGGGTCAGCGCGATCAGTCATATCGGCGACAGTTACAGCCAGAACCCGCGCGACCTGCCGAGCTGGGAAGCGGCGATCGATGCCGGCCGCCTGCCGGTCTGGCGCGGCATGGAACTCAATGCCGACGACTGCCTGCGCGCCGACCTGATCCAGCAGTTGATGTGCCGCAGCGAAATCGACATAAGCGCGCTGGAAGCGCGTCATGACATCGTCTTTTCCGACTATTTCGCCGATGATCTGGACCGCCTGCAGCCGCTGGTGGCCGACGGCCTGGTAGAAATCAGCGAAAATCGCATCCGTGCCACCTTACGCGGTCGGCTATTGCTGCGTATCATTGCCGGGTGCTTCGACCGCTACCTGCATCTGGCCCAAACCGAACCGGCGCGCTTCTCGCGGGTGATCTGAGCGTTGCCGTTGTGGGAGCGACGGCACGTCGCGACCGCCGCCGCGATAGCCAGGTCGCGACGTGCCCGTCGCTCCCGCAATTTCGCGCCGCGCCGTTGCGCTTCGCTGCGCTCAGCACAACCTATGCTCCTGCCGTTGTGGGAGCGACGGCACGTCGCGACCGCCACCGCGATAATCAGGTCGCGACGTGCCCGTCGCTCCCGCAATTTCGCGCCGCGCCGTTGCGCTTCGCTGCGCTCAGCACAACCTGTGTTTATTTGCCCGCCCAAGCTCACGCCCCGGTCGGCGCAGGCACCAGCATCGGGGCTGCCCCATGAGCCCGGCGGCCCGCCGCGCCACGCCCAATCCAGCCGCCGCCGAAGACGGCGATGAGCTGCATTTTTGCAGCACCTGTGCATTTTCCGACGCCTGCATGTCGCAGGGCTACGACAAGTCGATGCTGGGCGAACTGCATGTGCTGGTCGAGCACGTCGGGCCGTTTCATACCGGCGAGCACCTGTTTCGGGAAGGCGATGAGTTCAAGTCGATTGCCGCGGTCCGGGCCGGCATGGTCAAGACCTATGTGCTCGATCGCGGCGGCCACGAGCAGGTGCTCGGCTTCCACTTGCCGGGCGAGATCATCGGCCTCAATGCCATTCACAATGCCCGCTATCCGTGCAGCGCCGTGGCGCTGGACACGGTGATGCTGTGCCGCTTTTCGTTTCCGCAAATGGCCCTGCTCGCCACCCGGATGCCGGGACTGCAGGCGCAGTTGTTCAAGCTGCTGAGCGAGGACATCGGCAAGGCCGCCCTGCTGTCCGGCGATTTCAGTGCCGACGAGCGCATGGCCGCTTTCCTGCTGTCGCTGTCGCGGCGCTACCAGCGGCGCGGGTTTTCGGCCCGACGCTTCCACCTGACCATGACCCGCACCGACATCGCCAACTACCTGCGGCTGGCACCGGAGACGGTGAGTCGGGTGCTCAAGCGCTTCCAGACCGACGGGCTGGTCGTGGTCGATCGTCGTGAGATCGAAATCAGCAACCAGCCGCTGCTCGAACAACTCGCCCTGGCGGTGTTGCGCGAGTAGCGTCCGGTTCAGATGACAGAGGACAGCAGGCCGTCGCCCCGGCGCAAGCCGGGGCCCAGTTGCAAGGCCGCGGAATTCGCCAACTCTGGGTCCCGGCATGCGCCGGGACGACGGCGGCTTTTTCGCGCCGACCATTCCCCATTCCCACCGCATTTTCCAGCACGCCATGCTCAGCTTCTATCTGCAAATCAAGACGGTCCACATCGTTGCCGTATTGACCAGCGGCGCGCTGTTCGCGCTGCGTGGCAGTGCCGTGCTGGCGGGCCGGCACTGGCCCAATGCCAAGGCCCTGCGCTACCTCAGCTGGGGCATCGATACGGTGCTGCTCTGCGCCGCGCTACTGCTGCTGTTTGCGCTGCGGCTGAATCCATTCGTGGTTCCCTGGCTGGGGGCCAAGTTGCTGCTGCTGCTGGCCTATGTGCTGCTTGGCACCTTTGCCTTGCACCGCGCCCGCGGGCCGCGCCAGCGGCTCGGCTTTTTTCTGGCGGCACTGGTCTGTTTCGGGCTGATGTTTTCGATCGCGCGCGCGCACCATCCGCTCGGCATTCTGCGCGCCCTGGGGCTGCTCTAGATTTGCTCCGGGCAGCACTGCCTCCCCACTCCCCACTCCCGCTTCCCGCTTCCCGCTTCCCGTCTCCCGTCTCCCGAACAAAAAAACCCCGGCACCAGGCCGGGGTTTTTCTTGCAGCACAACGATCAGACGGTCAGAACTTGTAGTCCAGGCTGGCGTACCAGAAGCGGCCCGGCAGGTCGTAGGTACCGGCGTCGTAGCCGTTCAACGAACAGGTCAAGCAGATCGGCGGATCTTTCTTGAACAGGTTGTTGACGCCGGTCGAGAGGCGCAGGCCATCGAAGGTGAAGGCGTTGTTCCAGCCCAACTGCACGTCGTGGTAGGTAGTCGCACCCAGGCTGCGCTTGGCATCGGCGGTCGGGCAGCCCGGCAGGCCTTCCAGATCGCCATTGCACAGCTCATCGACCTGACCGATGTAGCGGATATCCCACTCGGCGTCGAAGTCACCCTTGTGCCAGCCGGCCTGGACATTGGTCTGCCATTCCGGAATCGCGCTGTCGTCGACTTCGATACCTTCCCGGCGGCGGGCGACATTGCCGTCGATGTCGGTAGCCTTGTAGTTGTCGACATAGGTGCTCTGGAAGGAGACCGTAAACGTCCCCAGTCCAAATTCCGGGCTGGCCCAGTTGCCCTTGAAGTCGATGCCACTGGTCTTGATCTGGCCGAGGTTATCGAGGAAGTTGGTTGGTGGCCGGAGATCGCCGCTGTTGATACGCGAGAAGCCCGAGCACACCTGACCCTGCGCGGTACCGGCCAGGCAGGCGTCGAGCAGCTGCTGGATGTCACGCGCCTGGATCGCGCCGCTGATTTTGTGCTCGTAATAGCTGGCCTCGAAATCAAGCCGCGACGACCAGCTCAGGTCTTCCGCCCAGCTCGGCGCGTAGACCAGACCAAAGTTGTAGCTCTTGGAATCTTCCGGCGCCAGGTTGGCGTTTCCGCCAGTAAAGGTGATGATCTGGGTGTTCGCCTGGCGGAAGCCGTTCGGCACGCCCTGGGCGCGGCAGGCGGTTTCCAGTGGCGTGGTGTTGACGCCATCGGAATCATCCACCACCAGATTGCCATTGGTCGGACCGCAGGGATCGGTCAGGGTGGCGCCGAACTGGGTCAGACCGAACAACTCGCCCAGATTGGGCGCGCGGAAGCCTTCCGAGTAGGTACCACGCAACACCACGTCCGATACCGGCTGCAGGCGGAAACCGACCTTGCCGGTGGTCGAGGAACCGGTGCTGTCGTAATCGGAATAACGCAGCGCGCCGGTGATGTCCAGAACCGACAGAACCGGCACGGTCACCTCGCCGTAGAACTCGTCGACGGTATCGCTTTCCGACACCGCCTTGGCAAAGCTGTCCTGCGATTCGCCGCTCTGGCGCAACTGGTCGGGAATGAAATCGCCCTGGTTGTTGCGGTGCTCAAAGCCGATCGCGAAACCGGCGCTGCGATCCTGGATCGCAAACAGTTCGCCGGTCAGGTTGGCCGAAACCAGGTCCAGTTCCTGCTTGCTGGAGTCGCGCGTGGTCACCCGGATGAAATCGATCATCTGCTGGGTGAACGGCCGCGCCTGGCCACCGAACAGATCCAGCGGGGTGCAACCGGCGACCTGCGCGCATAGCGCCGGATCGCCCAGGGCCAGCTTCAGCTTGGCGACGTTGTAGCCGTTGGTGAAGACCTGATTGGCCTTGTTTTCGGAATGCACATAATTGATATCCCAGCTCATGGTGCGCTCACCGACACTGAAGATACCGTCGAACCCGGTGTTGACGTACCAGGTATCGACATCTTGCCGGAACACGCGCGGACCCACTTCGAGCGGACGCCGGCCGACGAACACGAAGTTGGAGTTGGCGTCGAGGTCGATGCCGAACGGATTGAACGGGTTCAGTGCGGAAACGCTGATGGTGTCGGCGATGCCGCCGGTTCCCGCACCCGGTCCGACAAAGATCGGCTCCGGCGCCGCCTGGTTGAGCGATTCACGGTTGTTGTACAGCGCCTTGATGTGGAAATTGGTGCTGTCGCTGAGCGCGTAGGTGACGTTAGTGAACAGGCTGGAGCGCTGCGAAGGCGTCAGCAGCAGGTTGAACGGCGAGAAATTGAAGCGGTCCTGGCCGGTAAACCGATGGAAGGTGCCAGCGTTCGGATTGTTCGGATCCCAGACCGGATTGGTGGTGCCGTTGTTCAGGGTGACGCTGTAGAAATCCGCGTCGTTGTTGGCGTCACCGCAGAAACCGGGGGCGCCAAGCGACTGCCGGGGATCGCAGAACACGAAGCGGCCTTGGGGCGTGCCCGAGCTGCCAAACGCCAGGCCACCGAACGGAATCGGGAAACGCGACTGCTCATAGGCGGCCGAGCTGATCCGGTTCTGGTCGTGGAAGCTGCCGCTGAACACGGCCGAGAATTTGTCGTTGTGGCCACCGACGGTGATGTTGGCGTCCTTGGTCTCGCCACCGCGGTCGAATTCACCGTAATAGGTGTGCACCGCCATGCCATCGAAATCCTTGCGGGTAATCACGTTGATCACGCCGGCAATGGCATCCGAACCGTAGATCGCCGAGGCGCCGTCTTCGAGCACCTCGATTCGTTCGACGATCGCCAGGGGGATGGTGTTCAAATCGGCGCTGCCGCCGACACCCGACGCCGAGGATTCATTCACCCAGCGCACGCCATCGACCAGCACCAGCACGCGCTTGGAGCCCAGGTGCCGCAGGTCGACCTGGGAGGAACCGGCGCCGATACCGCCGCCATCCGGCGGAAAGCCGAAGTTGCCGCTGGAGTTGAACTGGGCGTTGAGCGCCTTGCCTCCCGCGGTGAGCCGCTGCAGAAACTGGCCGAGCGAGGCCACGCCGGTCCTGTCGATCTGGGCACGGGTAATGACCTGCACCGGCGACTGGGTGACGGTGTCGGTAGTCTTGATGCGCGAGCCGGTGACCAGCACGGTCTCCAGCGAGGTGGCCCGATCCGCGTCGGCGTCGTTCTGCGCCTGTGCCGCCAATGGAATGGCGGCGAACAACAGCGCAGCGCGCACGGCCTGGCTCAGGCGATTGCTTTGCATATTCATGGGTGACTCCCAGTGAGGGTGGGGACTGAACAATTTTTTATGCCGCTGCGTGAGCGGCCCACCCTTGTAAAGATAATGTTAAATGGTGTCAAGTGGCAGAAGTGATTGCGGCCCGGGCGCGGGCCTCCGCCATACCGGTAGCAGTAACGGAAAACGGGGCCTTGCGGCCCCGTTTATTTCACTCGAAACCGTTCTGGAACACCAGGTCCGGCGGTGGCGGGTTGTTCACGTTCCAGCCGATGTCCCGGAACAGCGGGATGGTCAGATCGACATCGCTGAACAGCGAGGTGTTGAGGCTGGGCTCCATCAGCAGGTTGGGGAAGGTGTCGACCGTCCAGTGCGAGACCGAGGAACCCGGCTGCACCGGATTGGGCGCGTTCATGCGCACGTAGCTCACCCCGCCACTCAACTGGGTGCCTGCGAGCTGGCTGCCGAAACCCAGGGTGGCATTGACCGTAACCGGCAAGGCCAATTGCGCCCGAATGGCATTGCCGTCAGCCTGCGAGATGCCATACGAGGAAATCGTCACCGTCGCGTCGGCACCACCCATGCTGGGCAGCCCGGTCGCGGCGTTGTTGTCGATCAAGACGGCGATCGCCCCGGCATTCTGTGCGTTTTTGACCTTCACCGTGAAACTGCAAAGACCGCGCACGATCAGGGCGATCTTGCCGCTGACATTGTTCGTGATCGCCTCGCAGCCATCGTTGTTGGGAGCGGTGCTATCCGTCGCCGCCACCACCTCGCCCGGTATCCCGGCCGGTGGTACGGCGGCGCCGAACGCCGCGGTCTGCGCGTCCTTCTCGCCGGCGATCGCCGGCGGCGCGGTCACCACCAGTTTTGGCGCGTTGCCGAGGAAGTTGACCTTTTCCGCGGTCACGATCGGGCCTTTCCAGATCAGGTTGGGATCACTGATCGCCGAGGCCTGGCGCTGGGCATTGGAAGCCATATTGATCCAGGTGGTGCCGCTCACCGCATCGGCCAGAAAGGTGTCCCAGATCGAGGGCACGCCGCCGTTGAAGGCGCCGGTCGTGCTGCTGGTAAAGGTCTGGAAACCGAGGCCATGGGCGAGTTCATGGAACACCACCGGCAGTAGCGGGATGCGGTTGGCGGGCGTGGTATCGGAGGCCTGGGTCGAGTAATACCAGCCGGCGGTGCCGGTCAGGCAGGTGCCGTTGTCGATATCCACGTTGAACTGGGAATTGATGTCGTTGCTGGCGCCATTGATGTCCGAACCGAACAGGGAACTGGCCAGTGCCGAGCTGTACCAGACATTGGCCACCGGCGCATTGGTGAAGTTCTGGTGCACGGTGATGGCGCCGGCCGAACCCAACACCGCGCTGGTTCCGGAACAAGTCAGCGGATTGAACGCAGCCTGCACGCGGATTTCGACGGCGCTCTGCAGCAGCGCGCCCCACTGATTGGCGGCGGTCTGGAACACCGCCAGCCGCTGCGCGCCGAGGGTGGTGGCCGGGTTGCTGGGCAGGGCGGCGACCACGGTCGGGTCGTTGAAACCCTCGCCAGCGCCGTCGGTGTTGATGATGGTGATGGTCGCGGCCTGGGCCAGCGGCAGGGCCAGCAGGGCGAAAGCAAAGCTCAGCAGATTCGATGATTTCATGGCGGTGTCCTCAGCGGTCGTCACGGGCGGGCGCTACCGGGGCCGCTCTGCTGCCGCTGTCGTGCCGGTGTTTGCCAAGTTCGATATGGTCGGCGTCGCTGCACCAGGTCCCGAGGCTGCCATCGGCCTGCACTTCGGCCACCGTCGCCTGCTGAAAACGACCCTGCAGATCCATCATGCTGGAGCCGTCTTCGAAATAGACGATGCGCAGGCCTTCATCGTCCTGGCGCAAGGCCGGATCGGTGGCTTCCGCGGCGCGCTGCTGCTCTGCGGTGACTGGCTGTCCGCTCAGCTCGCCGGTGGCCGGGTCGACGTAGGCGCGCATACCGGCTTCGACGGCGACGGACTGGGACGGCTCGGTGTTGTCTGCGGCCTGGCTGCTCGCCACGCAGGCGGCGCTCAGAAATAACCCAAGCAATGGATGGGATTTGGCGCGCATGGCACGTTCCTCAGGCTTTGGTAGGGACGCCGAATCTACTGCCAATTGCCTAAACTTTACAGTGACCGGGGGCCACTGACTTGCGCAAAGTGGCCGGCATCAGGGCCGCGGCCAGCGCTCGCCGCCAGTTTGCGAACGGTGGCTGGGGACGCATCCACCACGATGATGATGAATGGTGGATGCGCTGCGCTTATTCACCCTGCTTCCTGCCCCGAGAACCAAGCGGTCCTGACCCGGCCGGCGCTTGCCGCCAGCAGGCCAGGCCGGCCTCCGGGTGCTGCGCCCACAACTCCGCCAGTGTGGCCGTGCAGCCCACCGGCACCAGAGTCGGGGCGAGATCGGCCAGCGGCTTGAGCACGAAGGCCTGCCCGAGTTCCGGACGCGGCACCTGCAAGTTGCCCGGGCCGCGGAACCGGCGATCGCCGAACAAGACGATATCGATATCCAGCGGACGGTCCGAAAAGCGCGGCAGTTCGCGGCGGCGGCCGTGTGCCCATTCCAGCGCATGCAGCCAGGCGGCGAGCGCGACCGGCGACTGTTTGCAGTCGATCACCACGGCCAGGTTGAGAAAATCCGCCCCGGCATAGCCCACCGCCGGGTTACGATAGGTCGGCGAGCGGCGGACTTCGCCGAAGCTTTGCTGCAAGGCAGCGATGGCGCCCGGCAAGTGCACATCCGGGTCGATATTGCTGCCCAGGCTCAGATAAACCCGCTCACGCTCAGGCATCACGACGCCCGCGTTCGATCAGCACGCCGACCGCGCGGGCACCGCGTACGGCACCGGGCTTGCTGATCCGCAGGCGCAGCCAGGACACACCGAATTCGGCCAGCACGATCTCGGCGCAGCGCTCGGCCAGGGTTTCGACCAGGCCGAATTCGCTGGCCGCGACAAAGCTGACCAGACGCTTGCTGACCGCCTTGTAGTCGAGGGTGTCCTCGATGCAGTCGGAAGCCGCCGGAACGCGGTTGTCGAAGGCCATTTCCAGGTCGAGTTGCACTGGCTGGCGGACCCGGCGTTCCCAGTCGTAAATACCGATCAGAGTGTCGACGCGCAATGCCTCGATGAAGACGATGTCCATGGCAGGTCCAATCCGGCGACGGGAGAATACGCCGACCATACTGCAATCAAGCGACCGTCAGAAGTTCTGCAAGTGGCCAACGCACCCGGGTCTCGATCGCCGCCGCGGCGTGCTCGCCGGCGGCCAGCCGCAGCGCCCCG
>JBGSKT010000205.1:0-4401 GCA_041741075.1 Lysobacterales bacterium | reverse complement strand
GTTGCAGTCCCCGCAAAGAAGGCACACTCCTGACGGAAAAGTTTTTCCGCGCGCTTGGGCAAGGGCAACTCGGCGTCGTGATTCTCGGTGTCGGGGGTTTCTGATGTCACCCCATCACGCCTTGGTTTTGGTTTTGCGTCGTGCAGCGTGACCGCGAATGATCGAGGTCTCCTCGCCGCCCACGGTTTTCAGGATGTAGTACTGCTGGAAAATACTCAGCACGTTCGACCATGTCCAGTAGATGACCAGGCCGGATGCAAAATGCGCCAGCATGACGGTAAAGACATACGGGAACATGCCCTGAATTTTTTCCTGCACCGGTTCGGGCATCGGCGGCGACAGACGCTTTTGCACAATCATCGACAGGCAGAACAGGATCGGCCAGGCGCCGATCACGCGAGCCGAGCACACCGACCGGCCACGGCCGCGGCGCACCCAGATAGACCGGAGTGAAGGAATGGATCGATACCACCACGGTTGCCTGTCCGCTCGCCAACCGGTGATCGATCAACGCATCGACACCGGCATGGAACGGGGCGTACAGCCAGTCGCTGCGAAGTCGGCGCTCGTAGGCGGCCAGGTCCAGATTGCCGGGAATCGCCGTGTCTTCGCTCAGGGTGAGGATCGAATCTGGCGCGTCCGGATCGCGATTGAGATCGAGCAACAAGCGCGAGTGGGTGGCATAGGCGAGCGGCGCATCCAGCATCGCCGCCATCTGTTCGGCCACGGCCAGGGCGCCGATGTCCCAGGCGATATGGCGTTCCAGGTCGGCGGGCGCCAGTCCGAGCCGGTCGTAACCGGCCGGGATGTAGTTGCTGGCATGCTCGCACAACACCACCACACCGCCCTTCCCTTCGCGGTTGAGGATCGCAATCGGCGGTGAAGCGGCGGCGTAAAGCAGGCTGGCCATGGCGTCCGGGGCATGCGGGCTGATGTAACGGCAATTACAGCTTGACTGATTTCTGCAAGGCCGGTAGAAAATGGTACAAATTGCGGCCGCTGTCAACCGCTGCCAGAGGCACAGAGGACAGAGGACGGAACGCAGGACCTGGGACGGGTGGATAAGCGCGGTTCAGAGGACGGAGCAATGCCATGAGCCAGACCGTGGTCGATCAGTTGCGCGAGGGCATGGACCGATTCACCCCGACCGAACGTCGGGTCGCGCACCGGCTGTTGGCCGAGTTTCCGGTTGCCGGCCTGCACAGCGCGACCGAGCTGGCGCGCCAGGTGGGCGTCAGCACACCGACGGTGCTGCGCATGGCGATGCACCTCGGCTACGATTCCTACGCCGATCTGCAGCGGCGTTTGCGCAGCGAGTTGAGCGAGCGCCTGAGTTCGCCCCTGAACAAGCCGGCCCCGACCAGCAAGCGCAATCGGACCTCCGACCAAGAGTCGTCCGCCGCCTTCGCCAGCGCCGTGATCCACAACATCGAACAGACCTTCGCCCATCTGGCGCCGCAGGAGTTCCGCCAGTTCGTGCGCCTGCTGGGCGACCCAAAGCTGCGCGTACACCTGATCGGCGGACGCTTCACCGATGCGCTGGCGCGTTACCTCGCGGTGCAACTGCGGGTGATTCGTCCCGGGGTCTGGCATCTGCAGGACCAGGAGGCCAACTGGCAGGACCAGTTGCTCGACTTCGACCGGCGCGACCTGCTCCTGCTGTTCGATATCCGCCGCTATCAGCCCAGCCTGGCCCGGATCGCCGCGGCCGCCGCCAGCCGCAAGGCACGCATCCTGCTGATCACTGATCAGTGGCTATCGCCGATCGTGCGAGTGGCGCGACACGTTCTGACCGCCCGCGTGCAGGTGCCTTCGATCTGGGATTCCAATGCGGCACTGATGGCGATTTCGGAAGCGCTGCTCGCCGCCGTCACTCGCAGCAGTTGGGATGGCGGCCAGGCGCGCATGCGCGAACTGGAACGATTGCGGGGTTCGGAAGACAGTGGACCGACGACAGAAGACAGAAAAACGTCGCCCCGGCAGAAGCCGGGTTCAGCGGACAGAGGACGGCAGACAGAAGACAGAAAAACGTCGCCCCGGCAGAAGCCGGGGCCCAGTGGTGGGTCTGCGACTTCGTGAGACACTGGGTCCCGGCTTGACCAGCTACGCTGTTGAAAGCCGCCGGGACGACGCCTTGCTGTTTTCTGTTTTCTGTTTTCTGTTTTCTGTTTTCTGTTTTCTGTTTTCTGTTTTCTGTTTTCTGTTTTCTGTTTTCTGTTTTCTGTTTTCTGTTTTCTGTTTTCTGTTTTCTGTTTTCTGGCTTCTGTTGCCTGTCCTCTGAACCCCATTCATGGCCATCACCCCGCTGCTTACCCGGCTGATGCTGATCCCGCTGCGCTCGCTGCTGGCGACGACGCTGCTCGGCCTGCTGCTCGCCTTCAGCTTTCAGGGTTCGCGCGGACTGTGGGAAACCGACGAAGGCCGCTACACCCAGGTCGGGCTGCAGATGCTGCGTATGAACGACTGGCTGACGCCGCATCGTCACCACCACCGCATCCACCCGACCAAACCGCCGCTGACCTATTGGGCGATCGCCAGCAGCGTGCGGACGTTCGGCTATTCGGAATGGGCGGTGCGGCTGCCCAACGCGCTGGCCTTCACCGCCACGCTGTTGCTGATCTTCCTGATCGGCACGCGCTGGCTGCCGCTGCTGCCCGGCTTGCCGGCAGTGATCTACGGCACCATGGCGGTGCCGTTCTTTGCCAACAACTGGGTGTCGACCGATACCCTGCTGGGTTTTTTCGAGACCTTGGGCGTGGCCAGTTTCATCGCCTGGCGCTGGCCCGGGGCCTCCTCGCTGCAGGCACGCCATTACGGAAGCCATGGCTGGTTGCTGTTGATGTGGGCCGCATTCGGTCTGGCCTTTCTGACCAAAGGCCCGCCCGGGCTACTGCCGCTGGCGGCGCTGGTCGGGTTCAGACTGCACGATGGCGGCTGGCCGGCGCTGCGCCGACTGCTGCCGTGGGGCGGTCTGCTCGCATTCGCCGTGGTCGGGCTCAGCTGGTACCTGCTGGTGGCGATCGAGAACCCGGGATTGCTCGCCTATCTGGTCAGGGATGAAGTGATCAATCGCGTCGCCAGCGATGACTTCGGTCACTTCCCGGACTGGTGGGGCGGGCTTTATGTATACGGCTCGGTGTTGCTGCTCGGTACCCTGCCCTGGATCGTCCCCGGCATCCTCGCCCGCCCACACCGCGACGGCCCCAGTTTCGCCAGTGAACCGCACGACCCGGCGCGCGCGCGCCTGCTAGGCTGGTGGCTGCTGCTGCCGTTGGCCATTTTCCTGCTGTCGCGCTCGCGGCTGCCGCTGTATATCCTGCCGCTGTTGGTGCCGGTCGCGCTGATCCTGGCTCGGCGCCTGTACCAGCGGCGGCGACTGCTGCAACTGTGCCTGTTGCTGCTGCCGCTGTGGATCGCCGCCCTGATCGGGATCAAGGGCCTGATTTCCGAGATGCCGCATGTGCAAGGTATCGGCGAGTGGCTGCGGGTGATGCGCGGTGAGCAGGCCTGGGTGCCGCAGAACAAGGATATGCGCGCATTCGCCCGCGCGCTGCCCGACCTGGTGCCGTTCCAGCCGATCGAGCTGGTGTTCGTCGAGGAATCACCGCGCTACGGACTCGGCTTTTATCTGGACGTGGAAACCGAGTGGATCGGGCTCGATCAATCCGACCCGCGCTTCGACGATTATCTGCAACACGAACTGCAGGAAATCGAGCCCGGGCAGGTCATCGGCGGTCGCCGCTTGTACCTGCTCAAGGCTGCGCGCCGCCAGGCCTTTGAAGACAAGCTGGCCGAGTTTGGCTACCACGCGATCCACTATGGCCATCTGCATCGACTGGAATTGTTCGGGGTCGAAACCAACCCGACGACGCCGCTCACTGGGCCGGCACCAGCACCTGCTCAATGATCGCCAGAGTGCGTGCGACCGCGCCGCGTTCGCGCTCGACCGCCGCCAGACCGGCGCCACCGATGCGCTTACGCTGGGCCGGATCGGCAAACAGGCGCGCCACCTGATCGCCCAGTTCGATCGCGTCCCGAACCCGGATCGCGGCGCCCTCGCGGATCAGGTTTTCGGTGATCTCGGCAAAGTTGAACGTATGCGGCCCGACCAGTACCGGCACCGCCAGCGCCGCCGGTTCCAGCACATTGTGGCCGCCGACCGGATCGAAGCTGCCGGCCACGAAAGCGATGTCGCTGGCCGCGTAAAAACTCAACAGTTCGCCCAGGGTATCGGCCACGAAACACTGGGTGACCGAGCGCGCCACCACATCCTCGCTGCGGGTGAGCGTGTGAAAGCCGAGCGCGCGACACAACTGGGCCACTGGCCGAAAACGCTCCGGATGCCGCGGCGCAATCACCAGCAGCGCATCCGGAAAACGCCGCAACACGCGGGCGTGTGCG
>JBGSKT010000204.1:0-3613 GCA_041741075.1 Lysobacterales bacterium | reverse complement strand
GCCGCCGCGCTGACCCCGGTCGCGATCGCCGCGGCGCGGCGCCTGATGGACCGGCTGTTCGGCGGCCAGCCGCAAGCGCGCATGGATTACCGGAACATCCCCAGCGTGGTGTTTTCACACCCACCGATCGGAGTGATCGGGCCGACCGAAGCCGAGGCCCGCGCCGAACACGGCGACGCGGTCAAGGTCTACACCAGCCGCTTCCGACCGATGTTGGGCGCACTCGCCGGCCACGACCAACGCACCCTGATGAAACTGGTCTGTGCGGGCGACGAGCAGCGCGTGCTCGGCATCCATATGATCGGCCCGGCCTGCGACGAAATCCTGCAGGGCTTCGCGGTCGCGGTGAAAATGGGCGCACGCAAGCAGGACTTCGACGACACCGTGGCGATCCACCCGACCGCGGCCGAGGAACTGGTGTTGATGGGGTGAAAGCGGATTTCGGTTTTCGGTTTTCGGTGTTCGGTGTTCGGTGTTCGGTGTTCGGTATTCGGTATTCGGTGTTCGGTGTTCGGTGTTCGGTTTTGGGATAGGCGTAGTTGGTGTATCCGTAGGTCGGGTCAAGCGCCGCAGGCGTGGGCCCGACAGCTTGCAGCGGTGCCGTGGTGGTGAAGAGGTCGGCTCCGCCGCTGCGCGGTCTTCCGCCGACCTATACCTGACCTAAAACCTAAAACCTAAAACCGCCTTTCCCCCTCAGGCCTTCTTTAGAAAACAGGTCTTCAGCACCAGCCCCTTGATCTTGTCGGAGTTGCATTCGATATTTTCTTCGTCGTCCTCGACCAGACGGATGTTCCTGATCAGGGTGCCGCGCTTCAGCGGAATCGACGAACCCTTGACCTTCAGATCCTTGATGACGGTCACGCTGTCGCCGTCCTTGAGCTCGGTGCCGTTACTGTCTTTGACGGGCATGGGGTTTCCTTGCGATAGCGGCCATCGTCGGTCGTGCCTACGCAGCCCGGGCAACCCGCCTTTTTGCGGCAAGCCCGATGACAGCGGCGATCCGGCAAACAAGAACGCCCCGTACAAGGCGGGGCGTTCTTGCGCAGCCGATCAAACTGGAACGATCAGTTGCCCTGGCGGCGCAGGACCAGGACCGTACCGACCAACAGGGCCAGCATCGCAGCCAACAGGCCGAACTTGCCCAAGGTCGGGACCACGGCTGGGCCAACCCCACTCAACCCCATCGCAGAATCGCAGGCCGCTTGGTTGGTGCACTGCAAAAAGATGCCCGGACAGACTGCAGCACCGGTCACCAGGCGAGACCAGTTGGCGTCGACGGCATTGGCGTTGTCGTCAAAGCTGTCGAAAAACTGCAGGCGCAGGATGCCATCGGGTCCGGCGACAATGTCATTCAAGGGAATGGCCGCAAATGGCACCACACCGCCCGAACTCTGATCCTCGATACCCGGCGCGTCCGTCGCGCTGACCGTCAGGTTGATGCCATTGGGATCGGCCGAACCGGTGGAATCGGAAAACAGCACGCTCGCCTCGGACAACCAGCTCGCGCCCACGGTTTCCAGATGCGTGTCCCAGGCAATGCCCGTAAGCGCATTTCCGGCACCGATGTTCAGATCGACCACGATATTGTCCGGGTCGTCTAGCCCTACCTTCGCACTTCTGATCCGGCCCTTCGTGTTTGCCTCGCGCCCAAGCCTAGGGAACGCTGTGTTTGCCTTTGCGTTTCGCTTGGAGTAAGCTACATGAAGGAATATGCACATATTCGAGAGAAAAGTTGGCGGCCGTCCCTACCGCATCGCTGCGCAGTCGGTGTGGGACGCGAGTGTGGGTCGCTCGGTGGCACGCCAGGTCGTGTTGGGGCCTGCGGCCCCTGCGCCGCTGGTCAATTTGAGTGCCACGCGCACTGTGGGCACGCGCGCGCTGGGCGATGTCGGCGCGTTGGTGTGGGTGGCCGAGCAGCTCGATCTGGTCGCCCACATTGATCGGGCCTGCGGCGGGATCGGCGCCAAGGATGGCCCTTCGGTGGGCGAGTTGGCGGTGGCGGTGGCCATTCAGCGGGCATGCTCGCCGGGGCCCAAGCGCGACCTGGCGGAGTTTCTCGATGCGAGCTTGCCGCGCGTGTCGTGCTTGCCGGGTTCGACCTTCACCGGGCAGGCCTTTCATCGGGTGGCCAGGCAGGTCAACGACGACCAATTGGAGCAAGCCCAGCTAGCGATCGCGCAGGCAGCGGTGGCTCGGTTTACGCTCTCGGTCGACGTGCTGGCGTTTGACACGACGAACTTCGACACCCACATCGACTCGTTGACGCCGGGCGAACTGGCCCAGCGTGGCCACGCCAAGAGCAAACGGAAGGACCTGCGCGTGGTGGGGCTTGGCGTGTTGGTCAGCGAGACCGGACATGTGCCGCTGCTGTATCGGACCTACAACGGCAATGGCTCGGACCAGTCCGTGTTGACTGCCTGCCTGGGGGGATTGGCGCAGTTGCACGAGGCGCTGGACAGCGGCGAAGGTCGGCAGCGGTCCGCGCAGCGAACGCTGGTGCGCGACGGCGGGTTTTGGAGCCCGCAATTGGAGCTCGATCTCGATGCCGCCGGTTACTACAGCCTCATCTCGCTGCCGCTTGGGCACAATGCGGCAGAGCACGCGCTACGCATGGCCGCGCAGCGCGGCGCGATGCAGCCGCTGTCGGGCAAGCTCAGCGAAGTGCGGGCCGCGCGGGTGCGAACCGCGGTGGGTGAGTTGGACCGCACGCTGGTCGTGGTGGAGAGCGCGGAGCTGCTCGCGGGGCAAAAGCGCGGCATCGCCGTGGCGCTGCGCAAGGCCAAGGTGGAGTTGGCCAAGCTTGCGGCGCTGATCGAGAAGGGCCGCATCACGCGCAGCCGGCTTGAAGACCGAGTCAAGAAAGCCTTGGCCCGGGAACATTTATCGAGCTTCGTGGCAACCACCATAGCGGGGAGCGACAAAGCGCCGACCTTGCAGTGGACAGTGGATGCGGCCAAGCGGCGCGAACTCGAGAAGACCCGATTGGGCCGACGGGTGCTATGCACGGACCGGCACAACTGGAGCACCGGCCGTATCGTCCACGCCTTCCGCGGTCAGTGGAATGTGGAGGAGCTGTTCCGCAGGGCCAAGAAAGGCGGCGTAGTGCCCTGGGGTCCGTCGCATCAGTGGGCCGATGGATCGCTCCGGCTGCACACCTTTGCGACGGTCCTGGGCTTGATGCTCGTGAGCTTGGCAAGGATCGCGTTGGCACCAGAGGCATCGGCCAAAACAATGCTGGAGAGCCTGGCTGGCATCAAGGCCACACTGGTGCGGACTTCCACTGGCGGCCCAGGGCGCCGACCCACCATCCTGCTCGCACCGGAACTCACCGCAGAGCAGCGCCGTGCAGTGAAGGTCTTCGATCTCAGCAGATGGTTTCCAGATATTCTTTCATGTATGACATCGAGACCATTAAAGTGATACTTTACGGGCGAGAACTGGCAATTATCTTCAAATCAATGCGAAGGTAGGGTTAGGTATATTCCCGTTGTGAAAATACGTTCGATTGCGCACGCGACCACCGCTTTGGTGCGGCGACCAGCGCACCCTTGCCGCGCCAATGCGCGGCCGGTGCGCCTTTATACTTCGAACTCCGACGTATCGCAATCGGCTA
>JBGSKT010000203.1:0-2757 GCA_041741075.1 Lysobacterales bacterium | reverse complement strand
TGGCCGCGGGCCGCGGTTACTTCGGCACGCATGCGTCCAAGGTGCTGGCCCAGCAGGTGCAGCAGCCGCGGGCGATGCTCGACGATCCTTACCGCGGGCTGACCCCGCGCGAACGCGAGGTGTTCCACCTGATTGTCGAGGGCATGACCACCAAGGAAATTGCCAAGCGACTCACGATCAGCACCAAGACCGCCGAAAACCACCGCTCGCGCGTGCTCGATAAACTTGAAGTGCGCAACACCGCCGAAGTGATCCGCTACGCGGTCCGGCATGGTTTGATGGATTGACCATCGCTTGCGCAACCAGGCCTGAATCGAGCCGTGACCGTGCGCACGGTTTAACCGGCTCTTAACCGCCGCTGGCCTAGAGTCTGCTCACTGGATTTGTTGGCACCGGAGCTTCCGGGGTTTCAGCAGACACGGTATCGGGGCAATCCTTCGCCCAAGGTCGGCAACGACCTTGGGCATTCTTTTTTGCGCGGCCCGGAATCTTCGGCCGGTCAGCAAAAGTCGATGCAATCTCCTGCGATTCGACCTACCCTAGAGCCCATGCATATCCTGGTGATCGAAGACAACGCCGACATCGCCGCCAACATCGGCGATTATCTGGCCGACCGTGGCCACGTGGTCGATTTCGCTGCCGACGGCAATGCCGGGCTCGGTCTCGCGCTGCGCGAAAATTTCGATGTGATCGTGCTCGATCTGACCCTGCCCGGCATGGACGGCCTGGAAGTCTGCCGGCGGCTGCGCCAGGAAGCGCACAAGGCCACGCCGATCCTGATGCTGACCGCGCGCGATTCGCTGGAACAAAAGCTGCTCGGCTTCGAGACCGGCGCCCAGGATTATCTGGTCAAGCCATTTGCGCTGCAGGAGCTGGAGGCGCGGCTCAATGCGATCGGCAATCGCTAGCGCGCCGGTGGCCTGCGCCAATTGCAGGTGGCCGATCTGCAATTCAATCTGGACACCTTGAATGTGGTCCGCGCCGCTACCGCGATCACGCTCAACCCGATCGGCCTGAAACTGCTGCAATGCCTGATGGAGGCCTCGCCGGCGGTGGTCACCCGCAAGGAAATCGAGATGCGGGTGTGGGGCGAGGAACTGCCCGACAGCGATTCGCTGCGGGTACATATCCACAGCCTGCGCGGCGCCATCGACAAGCCGTTCGGCAAGCTCTTGATCCACACCCGGCACGGTATTGGCTACAGCCTGAGCGACCCGGATGCAGTATCGTCGTAGGCTCCGCAGCCGAATCATCATCTCGTTTCTGCTGTTCGGAACCGTGCTCACGGCAGCGTTCGCATTTTCCGCGGTGCTGCTGCGTGGCTATCTGGAAGACCAGTTGATCGGCCAGCAGCTGAATCTGGAGCTTGGCCACTACGTCGATGAATACCGGCACGATCCGAAGGCCGAAGTGCTGACGTTTTCACGCATTCTCGGTTTTGTCTACAGCCCGGAAAAACGCGCCAATGTGCCGTTCGCCTGGGCCGAGCTGCCGAACGGGGTACACACCATCATCGGCGACCGCCAGAATGGCGGCGCTTCCTACACGCTGGCGGTGCGCAAGGAACCGGATGCCTGGTTCTTTCTGCAGTACGACATCAGCCACGAGCTGAAGCTGCGGCATTGGCTGACGGTCGGCCTGATCGCGGCGGTGCTGACGTTTTCCGCGCTGTCGGCGCTGATCGCGTTCTGGGCCGCCGATAGCGTGATGCGCCCGGTCGCCGATCTGGTCGAGCGCCTGCGCGAATTTTCGCGGGCACCGGTCGCCGATCCGCTGGCGCCGCACTTCGCCGACGACGAAGTCGGACAGCTGGCCGCCACCCTGGATGATTACGCCGATCGCCTGACCCGCCTGGTCGCCCGCGACCGCGAGTTCAACGCCGATGTCTCACACGAATTGCGCACGCCACTGGCGGTGATTCGCGGCGCCACCGAATTGCTTCTGGCGCAGACCGACCTGCCGGAAAAGGCTCGCCAGCGCCTGCTGCGCATCGACCGCGCCGCGCGCCAGTCGAACGAACTCACCGAAGCCTTGTTGTTGCTGTCGCGCGGCGAGCGCCGTGGCCCGGCCCAGGGCGAGGCCACCGATGTCGGCACCGTGGTCGAACAGGTGGTCGACAACGCACGGCTGGCACTGGGTGCCAAGCCGGTCACGATCCACGTCGAACACGCCGCCGAAGCCAGCGTCGCCGCGCCGGTGGCGGTGCTGTCGGTGGCGCTCGGCAATCTGCTCGGCAATGCCTGCAAGTACACCGACCAGGGCGAGGTGCGGGTGATGGTCGACGCCCAGACGGTTCGGGTCGAGGACAGCGGGGTCGGGGTCGATCCAGCCGAAGTCGAGCGCCTGTTCGAGCGCGGTTATCGCAGCAGCAGTGCCACCGGCAAGGGCGCCGGGCTTGGTCTGGCCATCGTTCTGCGCCTGTGCGAGCTGTACGGCTGGCGCGTGCAACTCGCCGCCGGAGCCGAGCGCGGCACCGTTGCTACGCTGCGCTTCCGCTGAGCGCAGGGGTCGCCCGGATGGATCGGCTCCGCCCACCGCTTCATTCAACGCAAAGTCGCCAGGACGCGAAGGCGCAATGTGACAATGTGACCTTCCCCTTGCGGCTTGGCGTCTTTGCGTCTTCCTGATTAGCCTCAAACCTCAGCTATCCATACCCGTTCGCCCTGAGCGTAGCGCCGTAGGCGCGAAGTCGAAGGGTCCCGAGAGGTGCTTCGACTTCGCCCGCTGCGCGAGCTACGCTCAGCACGAACGGTCCTT
>JBGSKT010000202.1:0-13099 GCA_041741075.1 Lysobacterales bacterium | reverse complement strand
GATGCTGGGCCGGGCATGCAGCACACAGGGCAGCCGAGCACGCGCATC
Organism: Lysobacterales bacterium; assembly: GCA_041741075.1. Lineage (GTDB taxonomy): Bacteria > Pseudomonadota > Gammaproteobacteria > Xanthomonadales > Ahniellaceae > 0-14-3-00-62-12. The sequence goes on along the minus strand of JBGSKT010000202.1, from coordinate 13,051 downwards.
GGCCCCCGTCCGTCGCCGGAGCAACGTTGAACCGGTTCGGCACCGACCCGTCGCCTGCCCCGCGAGCGCGCCGGAAATCCGAACCTCCCGGGAGTCGAGGGACCGGTGCAACATGGGTCGTGCTGAGTGCTGCGCCTTTGGACGGTGGAGCCGGCCAGCACGACAGTCGGTAGCGTGGTCGCGGCAGCGGCGGTTGTGCCGACCGGCCCCGCCGTTGACCAGCGCTGCGCTTTGCACAAGCTAATTTCTCGATCCCCGATCATTGATCGCCACACCCCGATGCAAAAAACTTGCAGGCTCGACTGAAAAAAGGCTAGACTCTCGCGGCTTTGTCGGAGCGCTTGTCGGCCACTGGGCAGACAGTCGCGGCCGCGCGATCGGAACCGTCCCGGGTATTCCACCGCCAGTCCATGGAGCTGTGGTGAACAACTCGATCGCGGGTGGAAAACGGGTGGCGCGGCGGGTGGTGGCGGCGCAACTGATGGCGGCACTGATCGCAGCGCTCGGCGGTCTGCTGCTAGCCGACCGGCAGGCGGCGACTTCGGCGGCGGTTGGTGCGCTGATCGTTGCCGGTGGTAGCGCGATTTTTGCCTGGCGGCTGTTCCTGCCGGGGGTGGCACCGGTCCAGACCGTGCTGCGCTCGGTGTACGCCGCGGAAGTTTTGAAGTGGGTGTGGAGCGTGGTCTGGCTGGTGGTGGCGATTGCGCTCTGGCGACTGCCGGCGCTGGCGCTGATCCTCGGCATGATCGCGGCGCAATTGGCATTTTTTCTGGCTTTGGTAAAGACGTAGGAATCCGAAGATGTCTACAGAACATCATGCTCCGGCTTCGATGACGGAGTACATCAAACACCATCTGAAGCATCTGTCGGACTACAACACTCACGAGCACGCGCCCGGCTTCATGGACGTGCACTGGGACAGCGTGCTGATCAAGTTCGCCATTGCCGCGCTGTTCCTGCTGGTGTTTCTACGTGTGGCGCGGCGCGCCACCTCGGGCGTGCCGGGCAAGTTGCAGTGCGCGATCGAGATGATCGTCGAGTTTGTCGACGGCCTGGTCAAGGAAACCTTCCACGGCCACAGCAAGCTGATCGCCCCGCTCGCGATCACCATTTTCGGGCTGGTGTTCATGATGAACTTCATGGATATGATACCGGTCGATCTGCTGCCCCTGGCGGCCAGCGCGGCCGGCGTCGAATATTTGCGCGTGGTGCCGACCGCCGACCCGAACACCACCTTCGGCATGGCGATCATGGTGTTCCTGCTGATCCAGTATGTCGGCATCAGCCACAAGGGCGTGCTGCCGTTCTTCGGCGAATTCCTGACCGCCCCGTTTCACGCCGAAGGCGTCGGCATGAAGATCGCACTGGCCCCGGCCAACCTGTTGCTGCGCCTGATCGAAGAGGCGGTGCGGCCGCTGTCGCTGGCGCTGCGACTGTTCGGCAACATGTACGCCGGCGAGCTGATCTTCATCCTGATCGCGGTGATGACCCTGGGCGCCAGCGTGGACAGCCTGCTGACCTGGATACTGGGTCCGATGCAGTTCATCTCCGGCTTCGTATGGACCGCCTTCCACGTCCTGGTGATCACCCTGCAGGCCTTCATCTTCATGATGCTCAGCATTGTTTATCTGAGCATGGCGGCAGAGCACCACTGAGCACATTGCGTTTGATCCTGATCGACCGTTTCACCCTTTCCCACCTCAACCTGCTTTCGAACGGAGCTGCACCATGGAAAATATCAACCTGATTTCTGACGTGATGGGCCTGACGGTTATTGCGGTCGGCCTGCTGATCGGCCTCGGCGCGCTCGGTACCGCCATCGGTTTCGCCCTGCTCGGCGGCAAGTTCCTGGAAGGCGCATCGCGCCAGCCGGAACTGGCGCCGATGCTGCAAACCAAGATGTTCATCGTCGCCGGCCTGCTCGACGCGGTGCCGATCATCGGCGTGGCCATTGCCCTGCTGCTGATTTTCGCCAACCCGTTCCTGTCCGCTCTGGGCTTGAAGTAATCAGTCGCGCGCGCATGGCGCAAAGGCGCCCTGCCCAAGGAGCAAGACATGAGTCTCAACATCACATTGTTCATCCAGGGACTGGCGTTCTTCGCCGTCGCCTGGCTGGTGATGAAGTTCGGCTGGCCGCACATCATCGCGGCCATTGAAGACCGCCAGAAGAAGATCGCCGCCGGCCTGGCCGCAGCCGACCGCGCCAAGGCCGAACTGGCCGCGGCCGACGACCAGGCTGCCGAAGAGATCAAGGCGGCCCGGCTCAAGGCGGTGGAGATCATCGACCGCGCCCAGCAACAAGGCAACGCCGCGATCGACCAGGCCAAGCAAGCAGCGGTAGCCGAAGGCAACCGCCAGCTCGCCGCCGCCCGCGCCGAAATCGACAGTCTCTCGTTCCGTGCCAAAGAAGAGCTGCGCAAGCAGGTCGCCGGCCTGGCCATCGCTGCCGCCGAGAAGATCCTGAAGCGTGAAATCGACGCCGACACCCATCGCGGCCTGCTCGACCAACTGGCCAGCGAGATCTGACATGGCCAGTGTGCAGACCCTCGCCCGCCCCTACGCCCGTGCCGCTTTTGAGCTGGCCCGGGACGCCGGTGCATTGTCCGCCTGGTCGGAGCGGCTTGGCTTTTCGGCAACCCTGGCGACGGCCCCCGCGGTGCGCGAGCTGATCGCCAATCCGCGTTTTCCGGTTGCCGATCTGGTGCGTCTGGTGCTGCCGGAGAAGGAACCCGCCGACGGCGAGTTCGCTCGCTTCATCGCCGTGCTCGGCGAGAAGCAGCGGCTGCCGGTACTGCCCGAAATCGCCGTGCAGTTCGAGCAACTAAGGCGCGCGCACGAACGCGTGCTGAAGGTGATCGCGCGCACCGCGGTGGCTCTGGAAAAGCCCCAGGCCGACGCTCTCAAGGCCGCGCTGAAGCGCCGCTTCGAGCGTGAGATCGTGCTCGAAAATCTGGTCGATCCAGCGCTGCTCGGCGGTGCCGTGATCGACGCCGAGGGCGTGGTCATCGACGCTTCCGTCCGCGGCCGACTGCAGGCCCTCGACCAGGCCGTCTTGCAATAACGCCCTTCCCGCGAATTCCCTTCAACCGATGCGCAGAACGCGTCACCGAGGTAGTCCATGCAGAACGTACTCAATCCGTCCGAAATCAGCGAACTGATCAAGAATCGCATCCAGGGTTTCAAAGGCAGCGCCACTGCCCGCAACGAGGGCACGATCACTTCGGTCGCCGACGGCATCGTCCGCATCCACGGCCTGGCCGACGCCATGCAGGGCGAAATGATCGAGATGCCGGGCAACACCTTTGCCCTGGCGCTCAACCTGGAACGCGACTCGGTCGGCGCGGTGGTGCTCGGTGGCTACGAGAGTCTGCGCGAAGGCGATTCGGTCAAGACCACCGGGCGCATTCTGGAGGTCCCGACCGGCCCGGAGCTGCTCGGCCGCGTGGTCAATGCACTCGGCGAACCAATCGACGGTAAGGGTCCGATCGCCTGCAAGCAGACCGCGCCGGTGGAAAAGGTCGCGCCCGGCGTGATCTGGCGCAAGTCGGTATCGCAGCCGGTGCAGACCGGTTACAAGTCGGTCGACGCGATGATTCCGATCGGCCGCGGCCAGCGCGAGCTGATCATCGGCGACCGCCAGACCGGCAAGACCGCGCTGGCGATCGACGCCATCATCAATCAGAAGTCTACTGGCGTGAAGTGCATCTACGTGGCGATTGGCCAGAAGTCGAGCTCGGTCGCCGGCGTGGTGCGCAAGCTGGAAGAAAATGGCGCACTGGCGCACACCATCGTGGTCGCCGCCACCGCCTCCGAATCCGCCGCGATGCAGTACATCGCCGCCTACTCGGGTTGCACCATGGGCGAGTACTTCCGCGATCGTGGCGAAGACGCCCTGATCGTCTACGACGATCTGTCCAAGCAGGCCGTCGCCTATCGGCAGATTTCGCTGCTGCTGCGGCGTCCGCCGGGTCGCGAGGCCTACCCCGGCGACGTGTTCTATCTGCACTCGCGCCTGCTCGAACGCGCCGCGCGCGTCAACGAGGAATACGTCGAGAAGTTCACCAATGGCGCGGTCAGGGGCCGAACCGGCTCGCTCACCGCCCTGCCGATCATCGAGACCCAGGCCGGCGACGTATCGGCGTTCGTGCCGACCAATGTCATCTCGATCACCGACGGCCAGATCTTCCTGGAAACCGACCTGTTCAACGCCGGCATCCGTCCGGCGGTGAACGCCGGCATCTCGGTGTCGCGCGTCGGTGGCGCCGCCCAGACCAAGATCATCAAGAAGCTGTCCGGCGGTATTCGTATCGCGCTCGCCCAGTACCGCGAACTGGCGGCCTTTGCCCAGTTCGCCTCGGATCTGGACGAAGCCACCCGCAAGCAGCTCGAACGCGGCCAGCGCGTCACCGAGCTGATGAAGCAAAAACAGTACGCGCCAATGACCATCGCGCAGATGGCGCTGTCGATCTACGCCGCCAACGAGGGCTATTTGGACGACGTGCCGATGCCCAAGGTGCTGGCCTTCGAATCGGGACTGCACGCGTTCATGGCGCAGAACCACCAGGACATGCTCGACCAGATCGTCGCCACCGGCAATTTCGATGACGCGATCGAGGCGACTTTCAAGTCTTCGATCATCGAGTTCAAGAAGACCGGTAGTTGGTGAGGACGGCGTTGTTGTAGGAGCGACGGAACGTCGCGACCTGGCGACCTAAGCGAGAGTCGCGACGTTCAGTCGCTCCCACATTCCCGATTCACGCTTTCCGCTGTCCGATTCCCGATTCCCGATTCCCGACTAAAGAGTAAAGACAATGGCAGGCGGTCGCGAAATCAAGACCAAGGTCAAGAGCATCCAGAGCACGCGCAAGGTCACCCGCGCGCTGGAAATGGTCTCGGCCAGCAAGATCCGCAAGGCCCAGGACCGGATGAAGGCATCGCGTCCCTATGCCCGGCTGATGCGCCAGGTGATCGGGCACGTCGCCCGCGCCAACAGCGAATACCAGCACCCGTTCCTGACCGTGCGCAGCGAAGTCAATCGCGTCGGCTACGTGGTCATTTCGTCCGACCGCGGACTGTGCGGCGGCCTCAATTCGACGCTGTTTCGCAAACTGCTCGCGGAAATCCGCGAATGGCAGAACCAGGGCGTCGAAGTCGATGTGGTCGCGATCGGCCAGCGCGCCGCTTCGTTTTTTCGGCGGCTCAAAGTCAACCTGGTCGGCAGCGTCAGCCACCTTGGCGAACAGCCCCAGCTAACCCGCCTGATCGGCGTGATGAAGGTGATGCTGGACGCCTATTCCAATGGCAGCATCGACCGGCTACTGCTGTGCTACAACGACTTCATCAACACCATGGCGCAGAAGCCGACCACCGACCAGTTGCTGCCACTGGTACCGGATACCGAGGGCGCCGACAAGCACGACTGGGATTATCTGTATGAGCCGGACCCGCAGTCGGTGCTCGACCAGGTGCTGACCCGCTACATCGAGTCGCTGGTCTATCAGGGCGTGCTGGAAAACCTCGCCTCCGAGCACGCCGCGCGCATGGTCGCGATGAAGGCCGCTTCGGACAACGCCAACAAACTGATCGGCGAACTGCAGTTGATCTACAACAAGGCCCGCCAGGCCGCGATCACCCAGGAGATTTCCGAGATCGTCGGCGGCGCCGCCGCGGTGTAGGGGAATTATTCAACAGCGTAGCCCGGATGAAGCGCAGCGCGTTTTCAACAGCGGAGCTGGTCAATCCGGGGATCATAAGTAACCGACCGATCTCAATCCGCGCACCCCGTACCCAATTCAAATCGTTTTTCGGAGCAGAGCAATGAGCCAGGGCAAACTCGTACAAATCATCGGTGCCGTCGTCGACGTGGAATTTGCGCGCGCGGAAGTCCCCCAGATCTATGACGCGCTCAAGGTCGAGGGCACCGCGATCACGCTGGAAGTGCAGCAGCAGCTCGGCGACGGCGTGGTGCGCTGCATCGCGCTCGGCTCCACCGATGGCCTCAAGCGCAACCTGATCGCGGTCAACACCGGCAAAGGCATTTCGGTGCCGGTCGGCGCCGGCACCCTGGGCCGGATCATGGACGTGCTCGGCAACCCAATCGACGAGGCCGGCCCGGTCGAGGCCAAGGACTACTGGGAAATCCACCGCCCGGCGCCTAGCTACGAAGAACAGGCCGGTGGCAACGAACTGCTGGAAACCGGGATCAAGGTGATCGACCTTATGTGCCCATTCGCCAAGGGCGGCAAGGTCGGCCTGTTCGGCGGCGCCGGCGTCGGCAAGACCGTCAACATGATGGAACTGATCAACAATATCGCCAAGCAGCACGCCGGTCTGTCGGTATTCGCCGGCGTTGGTGAGCGGACCCGCGAGGGCAACGACTTCTACCACGAGATGAAAGATTCCAACGTGCTCGACAAGGTGGCCATGGTCTACGGCCAGATGAACGAGCCGCCGGGCAACCGCCTGCGCGTGGCGCTGACCGGCCTGACCATGGCCGAGTTCTTCCGCGACGACAAGGACCCGGCCACCGGCAAGGGCAAGGACATCCTGTTCTTCGTAGATAACATCTACCGTTACACCCTGGCTGGCACCGAAGTGTCGGCGCTGCTCGGCCGCATGCCATCGGCGGTGGGTTATCAGCCGACCCTGGCCGAAGAAATGGGCGTGCTGCAAGAGCGCATCACCTCGACCAAGACTGGCTCGATCACCTCGATCCAGGCGGTCTACGTGCCGGCCGACGATCTCACCGACCCCTCGCCCGCCACCACCTTTGCGCATCTGGATGCGACCGTGGTGCTCTCCCGCAACATCGCCTCGCTGGGCATCTACCCGGCGGTCGATCCGCTCGACTCGACCAGCCGCCAGCTCGACCCGAACGTGATCGGCAACGAACACTACGACACCGCGCGCCGGGTCCAGTCGACCTTGCAAAAGTACAAGGAACTGAAGGACATCATCGCCATCCTCGGCATGGACGAGCTGTCCGAGGAAGACAAGCAGGCAGTGGCGCGCGCGCGCAAGATCGAGCGCTTCTTCTCGCAGCCATTCCATGTCGCCGAAGTGTTCACCGGCTCGCCGGGCAAGTACGTGACGCTGAAGGAAACCATCCGCGGCTTCAAGATGATCGTCGACGGCGACTGCGACCACCTGCCCGAGCAGGCGTTCTACATGGTCGGCGGCATCGAAGAGGCCATGGAAAAAGCCAAGAAGATGGCCGCCTGATCGCCACCGCAGTAGAACTGCACGAGACCGGAATCGAGCGATGGCAGACGCGAGCAGGAAAGCGAAATCGCCGTCGTCCCGGCGCAAGCCGGGGCCCAGTGGTGACGACCGCCATCTGCTTCCGTTCTCCGGGTTCCGGCTTGCGCCGGGACGAGGGTTTTCCGGCTTTCCCGATTCGCTGTTCCTATCCCCCCATTCGCCCGTCCGACCGAGATCGCCATGACCACCATCCGCTGTGACATCGTAAGCGCCGAGGCCGAAATCTTTCAGGGTGCGGTCAAACTGGTGGTCGCCTCGGGCGAGATGGGCGAGCTTGGCATCGCGCCGCGCCACGCCCCGCTGATCACCCGGCTCAAGCCCGGCCAGGTGCGGGTGATCCTGGAAAACGGCGAGGAGCAGAGCTTCTACGTTTCCGGCGGCATCCTCGAAGTGCAGCCCCAAGTGGTGACCGTGCTGGCCGATACCGCCGTGCGTGCCCGTGACCTCGACGAAGCCTCCGCGCGCAAGGCCAAGGAAGAAGCCGAACGGCTGCTGGCCAACCGCACCGACGCCATCGAAGTCGCCGAAGCCCAGGCCCAGCTCGCCCAGGCCATGGCGCAATTGCAGGCGCTGGAACGGCTGCGCAAGAACCTCAAGCACTGATCCCGCCGGGTGTGATCCGGTCCCTGGACCGCCACGACTCGCGAATCGCGCAAATCCCGACCACCCTCCCGGGAAATACTGGTCGAGGCGGCCATCCGCCGATCATTTTTCATGTCACGATGACCCTGCCATGACCCTGATCGTTCTGCCCAAGTCGATCGTGCCCGCAGCCGCGCGGCCCACGCCATCACTGAGCGTGGTGGTACCGGCCTACAACGAACAGGAAGTGCTGGCCGAAACCCACCGCCGTCTCCTGGATGCCTGCACCGCCGTGGTCGGCGAAGATTTTGAGATCGTCTACGTAGACGATGGTTCCAGAGACCGCACCTGGGTCATGCTTGCCGCCTTGGCGGAGCAGGACCGGCATGTCGTGGCGGTCGGTCTGTCGCGCAACTTCGGCCATCAGCTCGCGCTCAGTGCCGGACTGGAATTGTGCCGTGGCGAACGGATTCTGATGATCGATGCCGATCTGCAGGATCCGCCCGAACTGCTCGCCGAGATGATGGCGAAGATCGATGCCGGTGCCGATGTCGTTTATGGCCAGCGCAGCCAGCGCCTCGGCGAGAGCGCATTCAAACGCGGCACCGCGGCCGGGTTTTACCGGCTACTGGACCGTTTGACCGATGTCGAAATTCCGACCGATACCGGCGATTTCCGGCTGGTCACGCGACCGGTGCTGGATGCCCTGAAGCAACTGCCGGAAAGCCATCGCTTCGTGCGCGGCCTGTTTGCCTGGCTGGGCTTCCGCCAGGTCGCCCAGCCTTATGTGCGTCAGCAGCGCTTTGCCGGCGAATCCAAGTATCCATTGCGGCGCATGCTCCGGCTCGCCTTCGACGCGATCACCGGTTTTTCTACGGTGCCGCTGCGGGCAGCGCTGTGGCTGGCGGTACTCGGCTTCCTCACCGCCCTTGGCGTCGGTGCCTACGCGCTCGGCTCCTGGTTGTTTTTCGACACCGTGCGCGGCTGGGCCAGCATCGTTGGAGTGATCGCCCTGTTCGCCTCGGCGCAACTGCTCTGCCTGGGCATTCTCGGCGAATATATCGGCCGCATGTTCATGCAGGCCAAGGGGCGTCCGCTGGCCATCGTGCGCGAAGTGCTGGTCTCGACCGCGCCCGCCAGGCAAGACTGATCGCCATGTCCCGATCGGTGCTGCTGCCCGTACTGAAGAGTTCCACCAGCGCCATCGCGCCCGCACTGGCTGCCTATTACGGCGCATGGGCGTTGATCACCATCTGGCAACTGGGTTGGAGCGAGCTGTTTGCGGACCAATTCCGGCAATATGCCCGCTTGTTGCGGCAGCCGTTCCCGGACAACGCACTCACCCCGGACAACGGCCACCGCCAGATCACCTCCAATCTGCTGCGGCTGGCCGACATCCACTGGGGCCACGGCGATCAACGGATCGGCGTGATCGCCGGCCTGCTGGTGATCGGCCTGGTGCTGGCCCTGCTGTTGGTGCGGATCTGGCGCGATCAGGCGCTCAGCCTTGCGGCCCGCGGTGCGGCCACCCTGCTGGCCAGTATCGCGGTGCTCTGGTTCGGGTCGGCGCGCATGCAATTCCACGGCAACGAATCGTTCCAGGTGTATCTGGTTATCGCCGCCGCGCTGGTCGTTCTCGCCGCCGTCGAGCGCATGCGACAGCGCCCGGGCTGGGGTCCGGTCGTGCTGGCTATGCTTGCCGCCGGCATCGCTGCGCTGAGCTTTGCCATGGGGATGGCGGTGGTCGGTCTACTGCTCGCCATGATGCTGATCCGCCGCATCGAACTGCGCCTTACCGGGCCGACCGCACTGGCGGTCGTGGTCGCGGTCGCCGCGTATGTGTTTCTGCTGCCAGGTGGCGAAGGCATCCGCGCAACCCTGGACCTGGCACCATGGCAGCTCGCGCGCAATACATCGACCTGGCTGGCATCGTTTTGGACCACGAGCTGGCTCAGCTATGCCGATGGCGGCTGGGCCGGGAACGGCGCTCAATTCGCCGCTTCGCTGCCCTTTGGCACGGCACTGATCGATACCGCCCGCCTGGTTTTCACCGCCACCGGCAATCCCTCCTTGCTCGTGCTGGCCGGGTTTATCGGCCTGGCCGGTCTGTGCCTGCTCGGCCTGCTGCTCGTGTCGGCCTGGCGACGCCCGGAGCAAGTGGGCTCCATGGCCGCACTGGGCATCGGATTGGCGGTCTTCGCCGCCGGGGTCGCCGTGCTGGTCGCCCTGGCGCGTGGACAATTGTTCGCGGCCGCACCCGGACAGGTGCTGGCGGACCGTTATGTACTGTGGACCAATCTGTTCTGGCTCGGCCTGGCCCTGCCCTTGATGGCGCGCATGGACCGCAGCCGCTTCGGTCGCCCGGCCTCGGTGCTGCTGGCGCTGCTTGTGGGCGCCATGGTCTACCCCAGCCACCGCATCGGGCAGGGCTGGGCCGCCGCGGTCGAACGCGAAATCGAGCGTCGCGCCGCGCAGATTGAAACCGGCGTGCTCGCGCCCGGGTTCGACCAGTTCGCCGACATGTCGAACCGGCCAACTGCCGAAGCAGCGATCGCTGTCCTGCGCGAACGGCAGATCGGCATGTTCCGCGCGCCGCGCAACCGGTTGATCGGCGCCAGTGTGAAGCCGGCCGACGCCCGGTTTGCCGAGCTGGCAGTAATGACGGCCACGGATCGCGTTCCGGAATCGGCCACGACCACGCTACCGGGCTGGCATATCGAAGGTCGTCTGATCGATGCCACGCTGCGCCCGGATCTGGATGGCGTGCTGATTGCCGACGCGACCGGCACGGTGATCGGACTCGGCGAATTTTCCTATCGGAGCCAACCCGCTCCGTTCCGCTGGCAGCGGGTCGATCGCATTGCCGATGGCTTCGATGCCTATTTTCGCGCGCATCCACCCTGCGCCGGGCTGATCCTCTATGGTGTGGACGCCGCGGCCACGCGCTTCGTGCCGCTGGCTCGGCTGCCCGATTGCGCAGCCACCGCGCCCTGAACCCCACCGCCCGGAGAGCGCAATATGCCGATGCCCATCTATCTTCTGCTGGCTTCGATCTTAGCCGCGGTCGGCCAGATCCTGTTCAAGACCGGCGCCCAGGGGCGTCTGGTCTGGGTCGAATTCATAAACCCAGCGTTGATCGCCGGGCTTGTCTGCTATGGCCTGAGCACGCTGCTGTGGATTTACTGCCTGTCCCGACTGCCGCTGCGTGTGGTGTATCCCTACACTGCGCTGACCTTCGTGCTGGTCTATCTGGGCGCATTTCTGGCTTTCGGCGAACGCCCGGGCGGCCGCGGCTTGCTCGGTGTCGCCCTGGTCCTGGTCGGGTTGTTTCTGATCAATGGCGAAATGCCGAACCCCGCAGCATCCGCGACCAGCAGCCAGCGGGCAGCCGGACCCGGCTGAACCCCTCTGCGCCATTCATTGCCGCCCTGGCATCAAGGCGTTCCCGTTCGATCCACCCCGATCGGCAAGCCCGCCCACCTGATCCTCCGGGGATATCGCTGACGGAAGATCGGCGAAAGTGCTGGACGCAAGTGCTGGACAATCGAAACGCGGTGCGTTGTGCATCAGCGCAGGCGCACCGCTTACTGCGCGAACTACCCCTTCTCACGCACCCGCGCACGCATGCCCTGCAACTTGGTGCCCTCGCCTTCTGTCCACACTACTTCAGCGCCATCACCCAGCTCGTCGTAGAACGGCAGGATTTCGGTGACTCCCTCAAAAAGCCACTGCACATCAACTGCTTCGGGGCCACCCTGACAGGGCTCGCAGTGAACGCGGCCAATCTGCAACAGTTTGTCGTACGCCTCATCGAGGGGTTCGGCCGCAACCAAGACCGTATTCGTTAGACCGGTGCTCGCTTGGTCAGCAACTCCGCCATGCGCGTCTGCCAACCGGGGCCTGTTTCTTTCCAGTGCTGAAGAATCGACTCGGGGAGTCGGATCGTGACTTGGCGCCTTGGGTTGGTTGCAACGGGGCGACCAGCGCGCTTTACGACGCCACGCTTAAGCATGGCGTCAGTGATCTCTGGAAGTTCTTTGTATTCACTTGATTTGACCTGGTGAGCGTCCATGCGCTTGAGGTCAGATTTCAAGGTACGGACCGATGCGGATTTGTTCGCGTTCATTGGCTTTCCTCATGCTGAAGATGTGACGGACTGATCCTCTTGGCGTGTAGCCGATTACGACCATGCGACGGGCCAAATGGCCGAAGCAGATGATGCGCGTTTCGCCGCAATCCTGGCGGCTGTCCTCGACCTCGAAAGTGAGACCAGCAAAGACAGCAGCAGCGTCCTCGAAATCGAGGCCTCGCTCATCCAGCGTCTTCTACCGCTTGGTCTGATCGTAGCTAAGGCGCATCGATTATTGTAACTACAACAATCGACCAGCGCCAGTGCTTGGGCACCGGCCTAACGGCCCGCTTCACGGGCGATGGCGCCTTAGCGCCGGCGCACTGTGCGCCTTGAGCTATAACCCTCTGGCGCTGCGCAGCGGAAGCGTACTGGGTTAGCCATAGATGACTTGACCGATCCGTAGGAGATTGCCGTCAGGATCAACGATAGCGAATTCTCTGAGCCCCCATGGCTTGCTTTCCAGCCCGCCGATGCGGGGAATACCTGCGTTTGGCAAGCCAGCAACCGAGCAGGCTTTGTAAATACTCTCTACGTCCAAGACTCGGATGTAGCAGCCAGCAGAGGACTCAGTTGGTACCAGCGTCTTGTGGGTGAAGAAATGCAGCTCGATTGCGCCTCGCCTGAAGATCGCGTACTCACTATTGAACTCGTGCGCTCCGCCCTCAAAGCCGAGCCGACGATAGAACTCGGTCGCCGCTTTTACCGAGCGGCACGGCAATGTTGGTATGGCGAGATCGTAGTTCTGCATTAAGGTAGAACCATGTTGGATTGCGCCGCCTTACGCCTTGCGTTAAGCCGCGTCGAAGGTGTCGGCTTGAATGAATCGTTGGACGAAGCCGCTACGCGGAGGAAGCCCACCCACCTTGCGGTTACTCTGCGGTCAAGACGCGACGGGCTGCCTCGCGAACGGTGACCGGACCTGCACCGCAAAGTGCCTCCTGATTAGCCACAAACCTCAGCTATCCATACCCGTTCGCCCTGAGCGTAGCGCCGTAGGCGCGAAGTCGAAGGGTCCCGAGGGGTGCTTCGACTTCGCCCGCTACGCGAGCTACGCTCAGCACGAACGGTCCTTGGGTT